>JANLXP010000740.1:0-4367 GCA_031365165.1 Alphaproteobacteria bacterium | reverse complement strand
TGGAGCGCGCTGACTGCGCAAGGGCGCCGAGAAACAATGTTCGCGGCTGTTGCGAACTTGGTGGAGCTCACCGCCCGGCGACAACCACTCTTGGTGTTGGTCGAAGACGTGCACAATCTCGACCCCGAGACTGTTGATTTCCTGACCGTGCTCCACAAGCTCACAGGCCGCACACGGCTATGGCTTTTGATGACGGCGCGCGGAACGGCTCGCGATGCAGCCTCGCGCGCAGCGAATGATGTGATCGAGTTGAGCGCGCTCGACGAGGATGAAGCGAGAGAATTTTGCCGCTTTGTCGCACCGCCCGCCGCGCTGCGCGATCCGGCCAGGATGGAGCGCGTCGTTCAGCGCGCCGCCGGCAACCCATTCTTCCTGCAAGAACTCTTGCGTACGCGGGTGGGTGAAGAAGAAGAGGGCGGACATACGCCACTCGGCATCGCGAGCCTCGTACAGTCACGTATGGCGGCCTTAAGTCCCGTCGCGCGCCGCGTGGTGCAGGGTGCCAGCATCTTGGGCGACGAAATCGAGCATCCCGTGCTCGCAGCGACCTGCGGCATGACCGAAGAGGCGCTCAGCATCATCCTTCCCGAGCTT
Source organism: Alphaproteobacteria bacterium (assembly GCA_031365165.1). Lineage (GTDB taxonomy): Bacteria > Pseudomonadota > Alphaproteobacteria > Micropepsales > Micropepsaceae > SZUA-430. The sequence continues at coordinate 3,773 of JANLXP010000740.1, read as the reverse complement.
GAGGCTCATCATCTAATCGACGCGTCAAACTCTGCGAAAATCCGCTTCCGCCACGATCTGTTCCGCGGCGGCGCACGCATGACCTTGCTCAAGGCAGAGGCCTCCGAAATTCACGGCCGTGCCGCCGCAGCCTTCGAGAAGCAGGCGAACGCCTCGCCCGCGGCGCTCGAACGCCTCGCTTATCACGCCGAACGATCGGGCCAGATCGAAAAGGCGCTCGCGCAACTCGTCACTGCATGCCAGCTCAGCGTGCGCACGTCGGCGCAAAAGACGATCCGCGCCCTCTACGATTGGGCGATGCGGTTGAAACCGTCGTTGCCGGAAAAACCGAACGGCGCGTTGCTCGACCTTGTGATGACGAGCCTCGACGCTCTGCAGCAATCCGGTGACGCGGAAGAATACGAGCGCGCACTCCAACTTGCGATCCAACTCTGCGAAGCTCGTGGCGAACGCTTCCGCGAAGGCATCGCCCGCTCGCACTATGCGGTTTTCAATTGGATCTGGTCGCGCCACGACCAAGCGCTCGTGCACGCCGAGATCGCCTTCAAGATCGCCCAAGAAACCGGCGTGTTCGCACTGCGCGACATCGCGCAGTCGATCCGCGCGAACATCGAGCAGGCAACCGGCCGCCTCGACGACGCGATCGCGACCTACACCGACCTGCTCAATGCCTACAGCCCCGACGACGAACGCTCGACGATGGGCCGCATGTTCCTGCCCAGCGTCCGCTGCTGCGCTTTCCTCGCCGTCTTTCTGATCGACCGCGGCCGCTTCGCCGACGCAAAGGCTTACGTCGAAAAAGGCGAACGCCTGTTGGGTGACCTAGACCAACCCTACTCACGCGTCCTCATCAGCAACGCACATGGCCGTCTAGCGCTCGCCATGGGCAACGCTGAAGAAGCGGTGCGTGTCCTCGAGATGACGCGCGAGACCTGCCTGAAAAACCAAATCTTGCTGATCGAACCGGCGATCACCGGCGAGCTCGCATCCGCGCTCGTGCGCACCGGCAAGCCGGAGCAAGCGCGCGACATCGCTCGTCACTCGATCGAGAACAAACGCTACCTGCGATCCGGCCGCTACGCCGCGGTGCGCGTCTTCTGCGGTCTGGCCGAAGCCGAACTCGCCTGCCGCGACGTCAAAGCAGCCCGCGCGACGATCGAAGAGGGTCTCACGATCGCGACCGAAAACAAGGAACCGATCCACATCGCCCAAACCCGCACCATGCGCGGCCTGATCCGCGCCGCCGAAGGCGATCGGCAAGGGGCAACCGAAGATTTGGAAGCGGCACTCAAGCTTAGCGTCGATCTCAAACTCGACCCACTCGCCACCGACTGCCGCGCAGCCCTCGGCAAGTTTACGCGTCGCGCCAGCTAAGCGCCCGGCACCGCAGCGCGCGCCAGCGCATCCGCCGCCTCATTCATCTCATGCCCGTCATGTCCGCGCACCCAGCGCCAGCTGATTTTGTGCTTCGCCGCGGCCTCTTCAAGTCGCTGCCACAGATCCACATTCTTCACTGGTTTCTTGTCGGCGGTCTTCCAACCGTTCTTCTTCCAGCCGTGGATCCACTTCGTGACGCCATCCTTCAGATACATACTGTCCGTGTGCAGATGGATTTCGCATGGTCGCTTCAGTGCCTCAAGCGCGCCGATCGCCGCCATCAGCTCCATGCGGTTGTTCGTGGTCAGCGGCTCGCCGCCGGAAAGCTCCTTGCGCGAGTCCTTGAAGATCAGGATCGCCCCCCAACCGCCCGGCCCCGGATTCCCTGAGCACGCGCCGTCGGTGTAAATCTCCACATGGTTCATTCCGGCCACCCGTAGGACTGAGGCCCCGCGGCCGTTTGATGAAAGCGAAGCTTGGTCAGGTATTCGAGCGGATCTTTCGGTCTAACCAACGCCGTCGGATCGCGATTGATCCAATCGTAGAGCCGCGTCAGCAAGAACCGGAACGCCGCGCCCCGCGTGAGGATTGGCAGCGCCGCAACCTCCGCAGCCGTGAGCGGCCGGATCGCGCGATACGTCGAGAGCATCGCGCGCCCCTTCGTGATGTTGAACGCGCCGTCATTCTCGAAGCACCAAGCGTTCAGACACACGGCAATGTCGTAAGCATAAGCGTCGTTGCACGCGAAATAGAAATCGATCAGGCCAGAGAGCTTCCCCTCCATAAAGAACACGTTGTCGGGAAAGAGGTCCGCGTGGATCACGCCGGACGGCAACCCCGCCGGCCAATGCTGCTCAAGCCAACGCAGCTCCGTGCCGATCAACGTGCCAAGTCCCATATGCACGCTGTTCGCCTTTGCCTCGCATTGCTTGACGAGCGGCTTCCACCCTTCGACCGACAACGCATTCGGCCGCGTAAGTTTGTAATCCGCGCCGGCGAGATGCAGCCGTGCGAGCGCCGCGCCGAGCTCGCCGCACTGCTGCGCGTCCGGCCGTTTCGGCGACAGCCCCGAGAGAAACGTCATCAGCGCGGCCGGCCGTCCGGCAAGCGTCCGCCAAGCCTTCCCGTCGCGCGCCCGAACGGGCAGCGGACACTGCATCCCTTTGCGCGACAGATGTTCGAGCAGCCTAAGGAAGAACGGCAAGTCCTCTTCCCGCACGCGCTTCTCATAGAGCGTCAGGATAAACGACCCGCGCTCCGTCTTCAGGAAGAAGTTCGAATTCTCGACCCCCTCCGCGATGCCCTTAAACGTCAACGCCGCGCCAAGTTCGAACGCCTCCAGAAACTGGGCGAGCTCCGTATCGCTGACATCGGTGTAAACGGCCATGCGGGAGGTATTAGCCGCTTTCGCTCGATTCGCAAATGTCGCGGCTCAAGGCCCTATTGCTTGCACTTCTTCAGGTCGAGCGCGAACACGAGCCCGCCCACCGGCGCGCCGTCAACGGAGTCGAGCGCCATTGTCCCTTCGCGCGCGCCGCGCTTCGACACAAGCGTGAGCGTCGCCGCAAAGTTCAGCACCGCTGCGTCCCCGCAGCCCACGCGTTTCAAGATGCCGCCGCGCAGGTTCTCGTTGAACGTGAAGTCGCCATCGTAGGCGCCTTTCACGTCGCGATGAAAACGCCGTCCGCGATTGCCCCGCCCAGTGCCGTAGTCGACTTGCAACTCGGCGCGCTGTTTGTCGCCGAGATGCGCGAACCCGCGGTAATCGACTTGATAGAGGCCGAGCGAGTAGCCATCCGGCAGATGTAGCGGGATTTCCATTGCGCAGGTCATGCGCGCAAAGCCGCCGTTGGCTTCCGTGCCGGCGACCGCGAAATTGTCGAACAGCACGCTGAGCGCGCCGCCGTCGGGCGCCGTCACGATGCTGTAGGAGCCCGCGGGACAGCCTTGCGTCTCGAGCACGCGCTCGTCGTGATCGTAGAGTTTCGGTTTGGCGAACGCGTCCGCGACCGTCGCGGCCGCCAAAATAGCAAGGGCTGCCAATCGTAGCGTGTGCACGTGGAATTCTCCTAATCCTTCACGCCACGATTGGCCGCGGCCCTGTTTCATCGTTCAGACGGACGCGCAGCTTAGCAGCGGCGCATCTGCAAGTGGTAGATGATCGCCGCGTTGACGTCCTCGGAGTCGACTGTCGCAGTCGCTTCGGCGTTGTTATACGTGGCGACGCGCATGCTTGAGTTCGTGCGCAGGTTCACGTCGGCGCCGCACGGCGACCACACCATGGCTTCGGCCGTCAACTGGTTGTTGATGAAGTAGTCGGAGTCGAGCGCGCCCCAAAACGTGCGCCGGAACGCTGGCCCGCGACCGCCGGCGAAGAAGTACTCGACGTTGAACTG
>JANLXP010000731.1:0-1072 GCA_031365165.1 Alphaproteobacteria bacterium | reverse complement strand
CGCCAACCTCATGCACCGGCGCACCATCGGCCGAATGCTCGACCCAGACCGACCTCGCGAAAAACACCCGCAGATGAACTTTGGCTTCCTGCAATGCTAAACCGGACAGCCGTGGGTCAAGCCCGGCCATGACGAACTTTTTTTGATACAGTGGCGCGAACACACGGAGACACCACATGACACAGATTCCTCCTGCCATCATCGATCCGCACGCGGCGAAGGGCAGCATGCTTGTTGTCGGCGTTGGCGCTTCGTATGGGCTTGGGGCTGCGATTGCGCGGCGGTTTGCGGCGGGTGGGTTTCCTGTCGTCATTGCGGGGCGCAACGCGGCGAAGTTGGAGGCGACGGCGGCTGAGATGGGTGCTTCGGGGTTCAAGGTCACGGTCGCGGTCGGGGATGCGTCGAAGGCCGCGGACGTGAAAGGGTTCGTCGCCGCGGCCGAGCGCGTCGCGCCGCTTGCGATTGCGGTTCACAATGCGGGCGGCAATCGTCCGGTGCCGTTCTTAAAGACGGAGGAGAGCCTCTTCGAAACGTTCTGGCGCGAGCATGCGCTGGGCGGGTTTCAGCTCGCGCAAGCAGCGCTCCCGGTGCTCGTCGGGCACGGGCGCGGCAGTTTGTTTTTCACCGGCGCCAGCGGAAGTCTGCGCGGTAAACAGAACTTCGCGGCGTTCGCGGCGGCGAAGGCGGCCTTGCGTGCGACCGCGCAAAGCGTCGCGCGCGAGTTCGGGCCGCAGAACATTCACGTCGCGCATGTCGTGGTGGACGGCATGATCGAGGGCGAACGCCTGCTCTCGCTGATACCGCAAGCCAAGGAACAGAAAGGCCCGGACGGGATGCTCAACATCGCCGCCATCGCGGACGCCTACTGGATGCTGCACCACCAACACCGCAGCGCGTGGACGCAGGAGCTGGACCTGAGGCCGTGGGGCGAGAGTTATTGAACGTAGAGTTTTAGCGTTCGAGGAATTGCTCTAGCCCCGGGAGCGCGGGCGTCCCGCCCGCTCTTGTTCAGCATCTCCATCGTGCAGGCTATTGCGAGTCAGCGAAGAGCGGGCGGGACGCCCGCGCTCCC
>JANLXP010000713.1:0-8093 GCA_031365165.1 Alphaproteobacteria bacterium | reverse complement strand
CTACCTCGACTACGGCGCCTTCACGCCGATTCAAGTTGCTGCCGCCGCCGCGCTGAACGGACCGCAGGACTGCGTCGACGAAATGCGCGCGATCTACAAAGGTCGCCGTGACGCGCTGGTCGAAAGCTTCGCCCGCGCCGGCTGGGTCGTGCCTTCGCCGGAAGCCTCCATGTTCGCCTGGGTGCCGATCCCGGAGGCGTTCCGCCATCTGGGCTCACTGCAATTCTCGAAGCTGCTGCTGGAGCACGCGAAGGTCGCGGTCGCACCAGGCATCGGCTTCGGCGAATACGGCGACAGCCACGTGCGGATCGCCCTCGTGGAGAACGAACAACGCATCCGCCAGGCCGCACGCAACGTACGCAAGTTCTTGGGAGCCGGCCCGTCGATCGTCGAGGCGCGCACCACGCGCGACGCGGCGCAATGACTGCTCTTCGCGTAGGCATCGCCGGCCTCGGCACCGTCGGTGCCGCCGTTGCCCGCATCATCGTTGAGCACGGCACAGCGCTCGGCCCCCGCAGTGGCCGCACACTCGAACTCACTGCCGTCAGCGCGCGCGATAGGCACAAAGATCGCGGCGTGCCGCTTGGTAACGCAGAGTGGTTCGATGATCCCGCGAAGCTCGCGCAGTCCGCACCGATCGACGTCTTCGTCGAACTGATTGGCGGCGAGGGCGGCGCCGCGAAAGTGTCCGTCGAAGCAGCGCTCGCACGCGGCATTCCGGTGGTGACCGCCAACAAAGCGCTGCTCGCGCATCACGGCGCGGCGCTTGCGAAGACTGCTGAAGCCAAGAATCTCGCGCTGAACTTCGAGGCAGCTGTCGCGGGCGGCATCCCGATCATCAAGGCGCTGCGCGAAGGTCTCGGTGCGAACCAGATCGAGCGCGTCTACGGCATCTTGAACGGCACGTGCAATTACATCCTGACGACAATGGAAGCGACCGGCCGCACCTTCGCTGACGTGCTCGCCGAAGCGCAGAAGCTGGGCTACGCCGAAGCCGATCCGACCTTCGACATCGGCGGCATGGATACCGCTCACAAGCTCTGCTTGCTCGCGGCGGCCGCATTCGGCAACGCACCGGCACTCGACGATATCCACGTCGAAGGCATTGAGCGCGTGAGCATCGCGGACATCACGTTCGCCCACGAGTTCGGCTATCGCATCAAGCTCCTCGGCCTCGCCACACGCACGGCCGCTGGCATCGAACAACGCGTGCACCCCGCGATGGTGCCCCTCGGCACGCCGCTCGCCGACGTCGACGGCGTCTTCAATGCGGTCGTCGCCGAAGGAAACCTCGTCGGCAAGTCCGTGTACGAAGGCCGTGGCGCCGGCGCTGGCCCGACATCGTCAGCGGTGATGGCCGACCTGCTCGACATCGCGCGCGGCGTCCGCATGCCGACGTTCGGCGCACCCGCGTCGACATTGAAGCGCCCGGTCATCGTGCCGGTGAGCGAGCATGTCGGTCCTTGTTATCTCCGTTTCACCGTGATCGACCGCCCGGGCGTCATTGCCGTGCTGTCGCGCTGCCTCGCCGATCAAGCTGTCTCGATCGAAAGCATGCTGCAGCGCAGCCGCGCGCCGGGTGAAGCGGTGCCCGTCGTCATGATCACGCACGAAGCGCGCGAAGCATCGATGACGAAGGCGCTACAATCCATCGTCGCTGCAGGCGTCGTGGCCGAGCAACCGGTCATGATAAGAATGGAAAAATTCTAAGAGGGGAAACATGAAAGACGTCCATCAAGACGCCACTGGCCTAGAACGCATTCTGACGCTCGAACTCGCGCGCGTGACGGAAGCCGCCGCCATTGCCGCCTACGAACAAGTCGGCCGCGGCAACGAACACGATGCCGACAAAGCGGCTGTCGACGCGATGCGCACCGCACTTAACCTTTGCAACATCGACGGCACCGTCGTCATCGGCGAAGGTGAACGCGACGAAGCCCCGATGCTCTTCATCGGCGAAAGGGTTGGCACCGGCAAAGGCCCGAAGGTCGACATCGCGCTCGACCCGCTGGAAGGCACAACGCTGACCGCCAAGGCGATGGCCAACGCGCTCGCCGTCGTCGCGATCGCCGAAGGCGGAAGCCTGCTCCACGCGCCCGATACCTACATGGACAAGATCGCAATCGGCGGTGGCTATCCCGAAGGTGTCGTAGACCTCGACGCCGACCCGCGCGACAACATCAAAGCGCTCGCGAAGGCAAAGGGCGTGCCCGCTCGCGAAATCACGGCCTGCATCCTTGACCGTCCGCGCCACGCTGAACTGATCGCCAAGGTGCGCGAAGTCGGCGCCTCGATTCACCTGATCTCCGACGGCGATATCGCAGGCGTCATTCACTGCAGCGACCCCGACACCGGCATCGACATCTACATGGGCCAAGGCGGTGCGCCGGAAGGCGTGCTCGCAGCGGCGGCGCTGCGCTGCGTCGGCGGCCAAATCCAAACCCGCCTCGTCTTCCGCAACGACGACGAGCGCAACCGTGCAGCCCGCATCGGCATCACGAACCTGAAACGCAAGTACAACACGCTGGACCTGGCCTCGGGTGACGTGATGTTCGCCGCCACCGGCGTGACCGACGGATCAATGCTCGAAGGCATTCACAAGCGCGGCAACTTCATGACCAGCGAAACGATCGTCATGCGCTCGAAAACGCGCACCGTCCGCTGGATCAAGGCCCGCCACTTGATCAAGGGTCAGTAGGCACCTCAACGTCATGCGCCTGACCGAAGTAAAGCTGCCGCTCGGTCATACGGATGAGGACTTGCGCGCGGCGGTGCTCAAGCGGATCGGCGCGCGCACTGACGAGGTGGTCGAACTCTCGGTGTTTCGCCGCGCGGTCGATGCACGCAAGCCCAAGGCTATAGTCTTCATCTACACGATCGACGTTTCGGTAAAGGACGAGGCCGCCGTCATGGCGCGCCTGCGCGGCGACCGGCACGTCTCAGCCTCACCCGATATGAGCTACACGATCACGCGTGCCGCAGCGCCCCCGGCGAAACGGCCAGTGGTGATCGGCGCGGGGCCGTGCGGAATTTTCGCGGGACTGATCTTGGCAGAGATGGGCTTGCGCCCGTTGATCCTGGAGCGCGGCAAGGTCGTGCGCGAGCGTACGAAAGATACGTTCGGCTTCTGGCGCAAGCGCGTGCTCAATCCGGAATCGAACGCGCAGTTTGGCGAAGGCGGGGCGGGCACATTCTCCGATGGCAAACTCTACAGCCAGGTCAAAGACCCGCGCTTCCTCGGCCGCAAGGTACTCCGCGAATTCGTTGAGGGTGGCGCGCCGCCAGAAATTCTCTACGTGTCGAAGCCGCACATCGGCACGTTCCGCCTCGTCACGGTGGTCGAGTACATGCGGGCGAAGATCGAATCCTTGGGCGGTGAATTTCGCTTCCAAACACGCGTTGAGCGCCTTCTCGTCGCCACGACATCCGCGGGCGATCGGCGAGTTGCGGGCCTCGTCCTTGACGACGGCTCAACGCTGGAGGCCGAACACGTGGTGCTGGCCGTTGGCCATAGCGCGCGCGACACGTTTCAGATGCTGTTCGACGAGGGTGTCTATGTCGAGGCCAAGCCGTTCTCGATCGGCTTTCGCATTGAGCATCCGCAGTCGCTGATCGACCGCGCGCGCTTCGGTCCGAATGTCGGTAACAAATTGCTCGGCGCCGCCGATTACAAGATTGTGCATCACTGCAAAAATGGACGCTCGGTCTACAGCTTTTGCATGTGCCCGGGCGGCACGGTGGTCGCGACCGCGTCCGAACCCGGACGCGTTGTCACTAACGGCATGAGCCAATATTCACGCAATGAGCGTAACGCGAACGCCGGCATCGTGGTCGGCATCGCGCCGGCCGACTATCCCGGCCACCCGCTCGCCGGCATCGCGTTCCAACGCCAATGGGAGGAGCGCGCGTACGAAGCGGGCGGCAGCGACTATTCCGCACCCGGCCAACGCGTCGGCGACTTCATCGCCGGACGCGCGTCGACAGAACTCGGTGATGTCACCCCGTCCTACAAACCCTCCGTGCGCCCGACCGACCTGTCGACATGCCTGCCGGACTACGCAATCGAAGCCATCCGCGAAGCGTTGCCCGCGTTCGACGCGCAGGTAAAAGGCTTCGCGATGGCGGATGCCGTGCTAACCGGCGTCGAAACCCGCACCTCCTCGCCGATCTCGATCAAACGCGACGACGATTTCCAAAGCCTGAACACGAAGGGCCTCTACCCCGCAGGCGAAGGCGCAGGCTACGCCGGAGGCATCCTCTCCGCGGCAATCGATGGCATAAAGGTTGCGGAAGCAGTGGCAAGAGGCGTAGCGGCGGGGGCTTGAGGGAGAAGGCGCAATAAGGCCGCAGCAACGAACGAAACCACCGCCGCATCGAAAAACAAAAAGCCCTGGGACCGCGGGCGTCCCGCCCGCCCTTGTTGAGTACGTCTCAGCAGCAAGTTTGTCACGTGTCCCCCGAACTAGAAGAAATCCCTATCGCGCTCCTGTCTCTTGCCTGCGGTACCTTCCACTGTGTGGCCACCGATTCGTACGTGCGAGGTTCGGGTAGGCAAACATAAGAGGACACCGTGAGCGTCATGTCTCGAGACGAGAAGCTCTCAGATGGCGTAAATGTGAACTTTGAACGGCTTACCCTTTTAATGAAGCTGCTCGAGGCCCACGTCCACAAGTCCAAGGAACAGTTGGTTCTATCGTTGAACGACGATCTCGGCTTTTACATTCCGACGACATTGCAAGACCCCGAGGGTCGTACTTGGCCTGATCCGAGCAACAACCGTTTGGCAATTTCGTTCATGTGCCAGCATGCCACCAATCGGCGTTTGGTCACCGGTTTCGACATCGAAGGATACGATGAACTTGCTGGTTTGGCTGTGACCGGTAGCGCCGACGACAGCTGCGCCGACAGTTTGCATTGGATGTTTGCCGAGCGTGAAAACGTGAACTCTACGCTTTCACCGATGGCGACGGCCGTTGAAGCGCGACTAACAAAATTGGAAGGTTGGGAGTTTCTTGATCTCCCCACAGGCGACTCGAGGATACGAATGCTCGTGCGCCCGGCGGCACCAAAACGAAGCACTGACGACGAGCAACTCCCATCAATCCGCATCGAACCAGCTACCTCGCCAAGAAAGATCGGCTGGTTTGAACGACTAATCTTGAGGTACTCGGTTCGGAGCCAAGAGCGAGAGCTGACCGAATTCGTATCGCAGATACAAGCGATGGACTTAGCCGACAGAGCACATCTCTTGATCGGGGCTCGCATTGCGGCGCGCCAACTCTACGAGGACTACGGCTGGAATCCGTGGAAGCCATCGCTAGTCGTGCGCAAAGATGCCACTGCGACGCTCAAACTAGGTCGCTTAATCAAGCTCTTGCAAGAACAGGGGACGAATGGCAGAGCGTCTGCTGCGTATCTCATGGTTTGGCTTCATTCAATCCGACCATTCTACGATGCAGCGACTCCAACGATGGTAAACACTGCGCGAGAAATGTGGGCACTGCTGCTCCCCGCATGGAGTCGAGCAGCATTGATTGAGCCTGCATTCTCATCCAAGAAACCTGAAGCGCCGAAGGGCCTAAATCCAAACGAATAGAGTCGCGCCACCGACATTCCGGGGACACGTAACAAACTCTGCAGCAGCGGCGGTGCTGCAAAGAGCGGGCGGGACGCCCGCGGTCCCAGGGTGCGCTTTGCTTGAATTTCGGTGATCTCGGTTCGGCGCGCGCCCGGCCCACGTGACAAGCTGTCTGCGGCAATTCTTCCTTTTGACTTTTGAATAATTTTGTCTTATTATCTTAGTTTTCCACGACCTTCGGGTCGGCGGCTGCGACTTGAAAACCGAATAGAACTTGTCGATCGTTGGTCGCGGGCGACGCCACACCGCGATGAGACGGATGCTACGCGCCACCACGGCACGACGTTACAAGTAGCGCCGTGGTAGCAGCCATGTAACGGCATTTTTGGCCGAAATCAGCCGATGTAGCGCCGTAGCGGGCAGAATCGCACTGTATTTCGTCGAAGCTGCGCTAACGCATTGGACGTAAACCGAGATTCGCCGTTGCGCGCCCGATGCATAAGAACCTTCAGTGCGGTGAACGGCGGGCCTGGCAAATGGGAACTGCTTGTCCACTGTGGAGTGCATATCCACGGTAGGCCGCACTCGCCGCCGCGATACGAACCAGCGAAGATAGGCGATGACCCTCACAGCCCGGCAAATGACGGAAAATGAGTCCGCCTATCTCAACGTCACGCGCTCCGCGCTCGGCCGGCGCTGGGTCGAGCGACCGCACGACCCTTCGCTCGCGCTTGGCGTCGCGCAGCGCCTGAAGACCGCTGAGATTGTGGGTCGCCTGCTGGTCAGCCGCGGCGTCGATCCTGCAAACGCCGAAGCGTACCTAAATCCGTCGCTGAAGACCAACCTTCCGAACCCCAGCATCGTCAAAGACATGGACGCCGCCGCCGCGCGCCTCGCCGACGCGCTGCAAAAGGGCGAACGTATCGCGATCTTCAGTGACTACGACGTCGATGGCGCAACGTCGTCGGCACTGCTCGCGCGCTATCTGCGCAGCGTTGGCGCCGACCCCACAATCTACATCCCCGACCGCATCAGCGAAGGCTACGGCCCGAACGTGCCGGCAATGACAAAGCTCGCGCGCGATGGCGCGAAGGTCATCGTCACCGTCGACTGCGGCACCCAAGCTCACACCGCCCTTGCGGCAGCGAAAGCGGAAGGCGCCGACGTCATTATCTGCGATCACCATCTGCCCGGCGAAACGCTGCCCGAGGCCTTCGCGATCGCAAACCCGAACCGTCACGACGACACATCGGGCTTAGGCCAACTCGCCGCGGTCGGTGTCGCCTTTCTTCTCTGCGTCGCATTAAACCGCACCTTGCGTGACATCGGCTGGTTCGCATCGCGCGAAGAGCCGGACCTGCGCAAGTGGCTCAGTATCGTCGCGCTGGGCACCGTCGCCGACGTCGTGCCCCTCAACGGCGTCAACCGCGCGTTCGTCGTACGCGGTCTCATCGGCGCCCGCGAGTCCGTCGCTGGCATCACGGCGCTGATGGATGTGGCAGGCCTGAAGAACGCAATTGAGCCCTACCATCTGGGCTTTGTCCTGGGTCCGCGCGTGAACGCCGGCGGCAGGGTGGGGCGCTGCGACCTCGGCGCGCGTCTGCTCTCGACCGACGACCCGGCAGAGGCTGCAGCCATCGCAAGCGAACTCGACGTATTGAACCAGCAGCGGCGCGACATCGAACAATCCGTACTCGATGAAGCGATCGCGATGGTCGAACACGACTTGGGCGTCCGGGGCGCACCCGTCATCGTGATCGGCCGCGAAGGTTGGCACCCCGGCGTCATCGGCATCGTCGCCGGCCGCCTGAAGGAACGTTACGGCAAACCGGCCATCGTCATCGCGATCAACGACGGCGTCGGCAAAGGCTCCGGCCGCTCCGTCAACGGCGTCGACCTCGGTACCGCCATCGTCGCCGCGCGCGAAGCGGGCATCCTCGTCAACGGCGGCGGCCACGCGATGGCGGCGGGCCTCACGATTGAGCCCCCACGCATCGAGGTGCTTGCCTCGTTCCTATCCGAAGCCCTCGCCAACGATTGCCTAGCCTTAGCAGAAGGCAAGCACTTGACGCTGGACGGCGCCGTTTCGCCCGGCGGCGCGACGGTAGACCTGTGCGCGCTCATCGCCCGCTGCGGCCCCTTCGGCTCAGGTAATCCGGAACCACTGTTCGCGATCCCCGCCGTCAAGGTGAACTTCGCCGCGATCGTCGGCGAACAACACGTCCGCTGCGTGCTCACATCGGCGGACGGCGCGCGCTTGAATGCCATCGCCTTCCGCGCGCTGCAATCCGAGCTTGGACCCACGCTATTGAACAGCAAAGGCCGTCCGCTGCACGTCGCTGCGTCGCTGAAGGCCGAAGAGTGGAACGGAAATCTGCGCGTGCAAGCGATGATCCGCGACGCTGCTTTCGCCTAAGCGCGCGGCGCGACTTCAGGATTGGGCCCGCAAAAGCGACGCAGATCTTGCCGCTGTTCGTCGGTGAGCGTCGCAACTGGGCGGAGCGGTTTGCCTGTC
>JANLXP010000657.1:0-5568 GCA_031365165.1 Alphaproteobacteria bacterium | reverse complement strand
TGACGGCGTTGAGATAGGCGCGCCAATCGATTGCCGGGGCAAAGGCCTGCAGCGACGCCACCGTCATCGGATTGTATATCTTGTCGATATCGCGCCGCTCGGCCGCCGACCAACTCGCTTCCGCTATTTTGGTCTCGAAGTCGAGTGCGGCCTTCGCGGCCGCTTCGGGCGCGGGATAGTTGATCAGCTTGAACGTGCGGACGATGAACGCCTGGTAGGCGTCTTTCTTCGCCGTGAACTGCGCGCTGACATAGTAGTCGCGATCGGGCATCGAGATGCCGTTCTGGCCGATATAAAGCGTCGAGATCGGCTTCTTGGCATCGGAATCGACGAGTAACCCAAAGAGCGACAGGCCGAAGCCAACGTGGGTCTTGGCCATGAGGACCGTAAACTCGGACTTGGTCGTCACGGCTTGGAACGCTGCGAGATCGGCGGCGACCGGCTTGATATCAAGCGTCTCGACCCGCGCTTCATCCGAGAAGCTCTTGTAGAGAGCGCCGATCTGCGCCGCCGTCGCGTCACCGGGGTTGGCGGCGGCGGATTCGATCAGCGTGCGAAGCTCTTCTTGCGTGAGATTGAACAGGTCGCGCCCGGCGCCGATGTTCGGTTGGTCGGCCGGAATTTCCGTGCGCGCCAGATAGCTGCCGTTGGCGTATCCGAAGAAATCGTCGCCTGGCTTGATGCTCAAGTTGCGCGACGTGAGATCGACACCCCAAGGCCCGAAGTTCTGCGTATTCGCACTCCAGGCGATTGCGGTGGACACGATTGCAGCGGCTGCAAGAAGTGCGGCACGGCGCGGACGAAACTGTGACATCTGAAAGCTCCCCAGGCGTTATCGCTAATGTTGCCTCATTGCCGATTGCGGCGCGTGTCAAATCTTCGTCAGAACCGGCACGGAAGCCTCTCCCGCCGCCTGATACCGCCGCTTTTTAAGCACATTGAGAAGAGCGCGCGCATCGCCGCGCGGGTTATAGCCGGGCTCCGCCGCCTTCGCTTGAACGGCGTTCATATAGACGCGAAAGTCGTCGCGTGGGCTCGCGGCGCGTTTATCGAAATCCGCCCACAGTTCGCTAAGCGACGCGACGCCAGTCTTCGCATCGAGATCCAGCAGGTTAGCGCCGCGCTCGAAGCGCGCGATAAGCGCCGCCGTCCAATCGACGAAGTCTGCGTCCTCCACCAGTCCGGCACGAAATGAGCGAAAGCCCTTGTGCACGGCGGTGAAGTATTTGTTGTGGAGGCGGCGAAGAACGTGCGGTTCGTGGCAGTGGGTTTTGCCGATCTCGGCATAGCTCTCGTCGAAGATGCGCTCGTATTCGCTCGTCAGCAGGTGGAGTGTTTCCATGCGGCGCTGCCGCTGGCTTTCGACTTGCTCCTGATGAATCGTCAGAAGCGCGGCGGCGATCGCAAAGATGGTGAGCACCAAACCCGCAACAGCAACTGAGGCCGACAGCGCCTCCGCGCTCATTGTGCCCGTCTCGATCCAATGTGCTGCCTGCAACCCGCTCAGCATCGCGATGAACAGAGCAAGGCCGGAGACGGCAAGAAACATCAGGATCGGACGCAGGCTCACGGGCGCGGGCTCCTTCGCGTTGCACCCGTGCATGCACCATCGGCAAAGCCGCGGTCAACCAGGCTAAATGGGGCCTGCGCTATTCGCTGCGCAGCGCATCGATCGGGTTCAACGCGGCCGCGCGCCGAGACGGCAACAGACCAAAGACGAGGCCCACGAACAGGGACGCCAGAATGCCCACCGCGATGGTGTCCGCACGAAGCTGGATGGGCCAATCGCCGACGCTGGCAATCGTGAAGGCGCCGCCAACGCCCGCGAACACGCCGATCGCTCCGCCGATCAGGCACAGCGTCGTCGTCTCGATCAGAAACTGAAGCAGAATGTCCGACCGTCGCGCGCCCACGGCAAGCCGCAAACCGATTTCGCGCGTTCGCTCCGTCACCGATACCAGCATGATGTTCATGATCCCGATCCCGCCGACGATCAGCGATATCGCAGACGTCGCTGCCAGCAGAAACGCCATCGTCGCCTGCGCCTCGGTGCGAGTGCGCACAAGTTCGGCGGTGTTGCGCACGTTGAACGGTGCTTGATCGTTCGGGCCAAGCTGCCGCCGCGCGCGCAGCACGTCGTCGATGTCTACGGCGGCTGCGGTCAACTCCTTCGCGCTCGCAAGCTTGACGTAAATCTGCTGCACGGCATCGGGCGCCGAGCGCGCGCGGTTGCCTTGCAGCCGCGCGCGGGCCGCCGGCAGGGGCACCATCACAACGTCGTCTTGGTCGCGCCCGAACCCTGCTTGACCCTTCCCGGTGAGAACGCCGACGACCGTGAAGGGAACATTGCGGATGCGCAATTCCGCGCCGAGCGGGTCGTTGCCCTGAAAGACTTCGCGCACGATGGTCTGCCCGACAATGGCGACCTTCGAACCGACCGTCATGTCGGAATTCTCGAAATCGCGTCCGCTGGCGAGCGCCCAATCGCGAATCGCAAGAAAGTCCGCCCCCACGCCTTGCACCTGTGTTGTCCAGTTGAAGGAGCCGTAGACAAGCGGCGCGTTCGACGAAACTTGACCTGAGATGCCGACGATCGACGGCACCTGCTCGCGCAGGATGCGAATGTCGCGTTCGGTCAGCGCTTGAGCGGATCCCACCGCATCCCGCCGTCCGCCACCAAGATTGGCGGCCCCAGACTGAATCTGCAGCATGTTCGTGCCCAGGCTTGCGATCTGCTTGTCGATCGCGCCCTGCGCGCCGGCACCGATCGACACCATGATGATGAGCGATGCCACCCCGATGATGACGCCCAACGTCGTCAAGATCGAGCGCACGAGGTTGAGCCTGAGCGCGGCGAACGCTGTCCAAAGATGCTGAGTGAGCTTCATGCCGTCACCGGTTCGCGCGCGGTGTCCGAAGCGATGCGTCCGTCTTTGAAGCGAATCTCGCGCTTGGCCATCGCACCCACGTCCGGATCGTGCGTCACCACAATAACGGTAATGCCTGAGGCATTCAGGTCCGTGAGCAGCTTCATGATTTCGTCGGCCGTTGTACTGTCGAGCGCACCCGTGGGTTCGTCCGCCAGCAGCAACGCCGGCTTGTTGACCAGTGCGCGCGCGATCGCGACCCGTTGCTGCTGTCCGCCTGACAATTGCGTCGGCAAATGGTTCATCCGCTCGCGAAGACCGACACGCTCCAACGCTTCGCGCGCATCCTTCTCTGCGCTGGCGCGTTGCGGTCGCATGTAGGCCGTCGGCAACAGCACGTTGGCGAGCGCCGTCGTGCGCGCCAGTAGATTGAATTGCTGGAACACAAAACCGATGGTTTCGTTGCGAAGCTTAGCCAGCGCATCGCCATTGAGGTCGGTCAGATTTTTGCCCGCGATCTGCACGCTCCCCGACGTCGGCACGTCCAGCGCGCCAATAATGTTCATGAGCGTCGACTTGCCGGAGCCCGACGGCCCCATGATGGCGACGAACTCTCCGCGGTCGATGGTCAGCGTCGCATCGCGCACGGCGGCGACTTCCTGCTCGCCCATGCGGTAGAGCTTCGCGACGTGATCGCAAACAATAAGCGGCTCTCCGGGCATCAGACGCCCGTTTCGTTCGCACGCGTAATCACGGCGTCGCCTTCTTTCAGACCGCTCAGCACTTCCGTGAAGCGGTCGTCGGCGATACCGGTCGTGACGCTGATCTGCGCCGGGCTTCCGCCGCGCAAGACCCAAATCTGCGCGCGCCGCGATTGCGTGCGCGTCGACCGCCAAGTCTCGAACGCCGCCTTCTGTGCGTCGGTCAACAACGGTTCGAGCGCACTCGCGATGGCGCCG
Organism: Alphaproteobacteria bacterium; assembly: GCA_031365165.1. Lineage (GTDB taxonomy): Bacteria > Pseudomonadota > Alphaproteobacteria > Micropepsales > Micropepsaceae > SZUA-430. Next base: position 1,742 of record JANLXP010000657.1, on the reverse strand, counting down.
TCAAAGCCCCGCCCTCCGCCACCGCCACCACCACGACCGGCGCGCGGCGCAGCATCACCGCCATCGGCGGAAGCCTGGCCATCGCCGCTTGCTGCAGGGCGCCGCTGACCGGAACCCGAGCCCGGTTGGCGAGCGGGCAGCGCGGCACGAAGAGCCGCTTGCTGCTTCTCGTCGAGCGACAACGCGGTCGTCAGTTCTGCAATCATCGTCTCGCGGCGGTTGCCGCGGTTCTCGCCCGCTTGCGATGCGGTAGACGTGGACTGCGCCGCGCCAGGCGGCCGGAACCGCAGCGCTTCACTCGGTATACGCAGCACATTTTCTCGGCGTCCGGTCGTGATCTTCACGCTCGCCGTCATACCGGGCATCAGCGCCTGGTCGCGATTGGGCGCGGCAACGACAACGGTGTAGGTCACGACGCTCTGTTCGCTGACGCCGCCGACCCGCACCTGCGAGACCTGGCCGCGGAAATCGCGTTGCGGAAAACTGGCGACATTAAACGCGACGCCTTGCCCCGCCTTGACCGCGCCGATGTCGGCTTCGTCCACCTGGACGTTGATTTGAATCTGCGACAGGTCTTGCGCGATCTTGAACAGCGTTGGCGCCTGCAGACTTGCCGCCACCGTCTGTCCGTTGTCGACATTACGTTCGATGACAATACCGTCGATCGGAGACAAAATTTCGGTCCGCGAAAGATCGATCTTGGCTTGGGTCAGCGCTGCTTCGCGCGCTGCAATCACCGACTTCGCGTTGCCGACCTGCGCTTTCGCGACGGCGACATCGGCGGTCGCCGAAGCGACAGTCGCCTTTTGCAGATCGAGCGTCGCCGTGGAACTGAATCCCTTGTCCGCCAGCGTTTGCGAGCGTTCGAGCGCGCGGCGTTCTTTCAACAGCTGAGCTTGCGCCCGATCAAAGTTTGCGGCTTGCAGCGCAACCTGCGTCCGCGCGCCGGCCAAGTCGCTTTCCGCCTGCGTGACCCGCGACGTGAACGATTGCGGGTCGATCAGCGCCAAACGCTGGCCTTTTTTGACCTTCGAATTGAAATCGACATCGACGACGGAAATCTGCCCCGACACCTGCGTACCCACCTGAACCGTCACAAGCGGGTTCACATCGCCCGATGCCGAAACGACCCGTTCGATCGTGCCACGATCCACAATCTTGGTTTCGTAGCGCAGACCATCATCGGCGCTGCTCCGGAACGTGAGCCACGAGCCCGCCGCAACCGCTAGAACAAGAGCTGCCCCCAAAGCGTAGGAAAGGTTGCGCGTCATAGGTCCCACCTAATGTTGATCAACAGCCAAGATTGGGCCAACCAATCTGAAGGCCAGTCGAACCGCGGATTTAATCTGCGTTCATCAAACTCACGTTTGCGTGCACGGCAAGGCTCAAGTCGGGCCGCATGGCCGCCAAAGGCCAAATGCTGCATTGAGGTCCGTGCACAAGAGCGGTTAACGCGCGACGGCGCGATCAGTTCGGTGCGACGAGTTCGCCGGGACCGCAATTGCCGATGCAGGCACGCTTCCCCTCGATCTTTGCGCTGGCGGCCACCGCCTTCAGTGTGTCGAGCGCGAAATCCTTGTCGATGCTGCTGAAGAGAGCCGTGCTCGGAACGACGCCGAACTCGACATAAGCACCCTCGAGCTTTGCACGGCCATACATGACGTACATGCCGGACCTTGGGATGAACTCGATGTACTTCCATTCGAGCGTGCGGCCGCTGGGCAGCGGTGACTTTTCGGTGT
>JANLXP010000655.1:0-7220 GCA_031365165.1 Alphaproteobacteria bacterium | reverse complement strand
CTTGCCTCAACGCACGACGACAAACGCTTTCATCGCGTTCCTTGAAAAGCAGAAAAAGCTACGACCAGTCACCTTCAAATCCCAAAACTACGATCGCGAGACCACGCGATACGCGTGGGGAGAAGCGTCACCGTATGAATTTGCGTTGTCATTACAACCGCGTGGCTACCTGAGTCACGGGACTGCAGTCGCGTTGCACGGGCTCACCGACCTGATTCCAAAAACACTGTATCTCAACGTGGAACAAAGCCCCAAGAGCGCGCCGTCAGGATCCATGAGCCAGCGAGGAATCGCCCAAGCATTTGCGAGACCGCAGCGGCAATCGAATATGTCGTATGACTACGACGGCTGGTCAGTCGTGGTCATCAACGGCAAGCACACCGACGGACTAGGCGTCGAACAGGTCTCAGGGTCTTCCGGCGAAGCATTGCGCGCGACCAATGTCGAACGAACGTTGATCGACATTGCCGTGCGGCCCGCCTACGGCGGCGGCATTTTTCAGGTCTTGGAAGCCTATCGTTCAGCAAGGGAGCGCGTGTCCACCAATAGACTCGTCGCCACCCTTAAGAAGCTCGACTACGCCTATCCATACCATCAAGCCATAGGATTCTTAATGGAGCGTGCCGGTTACGATGGGCGGCGTTGTGCAATGCTCCGCGAGCTGGGACTAAAGTACGACTTCTATCTTGTCCATGGGATGCAGCAGCCGGCCTACTCAAGCGAATGGCGCCTATTTTTTCCGAGCGGCTTCGATTCCTGATACGAGCGCCACAACGTAGTCGAAATACGTGTCGAATGGTTCACGAGAACCGGAGATCGATGCCGCGACAGAGGGCCAATCAAGGGAATGGAAATCTCGGTGCTTCTGTATCTGCGACAAAAATTCCAACGGCACCTGCTTTGCCGCAAAGATGGCAGCGAGCAGCCCTAGATTCTCTGTCGTCGTCAAATCAACTCCATCTTCTTTGACGATTTGGTGAATGTCGTAAAAATCTCGCGCCCGTGGTGTTTTGTTTCCGTAAGCGTATTCAGGCATCTGCTGGCATATCGCGCGCAGCTTTTCTGCTGCGATCATTTCCAGCGAGTAGACGTAGACGACGTAATCGTCGATCTGACGTCGTATCTTGCCCTCACAGAATTCGTTTCGGCTGATATCGATGGAGTATTTTCGTTTCTGCTCTGGCCCAAGCTCTTCGGAACGCCGCCTGAGCTCCGGAAGATTATCGCGGTACTTTTCGAAGAGCGCCTTAGAAGCGAGCTTAAACTCGACCAGGTACCCGCCCCACCACGAAGGTTGGTCTCTCCCCGGCACCGACGGTTTCGGACTGAACTTTTCGTCGAACACAACGTAGCCGATTGTGGCGAACTCCCGCTTCAGTGTGGCGAAAATCCTTGAGGCTGCCTGATCAGCATCGACAAAGGCCGACGGGATAGAAAAGTCCATATCCACACTCGCGCGCGCGCCAATTCGATGAACGATGGCAAGTGCGTTTCCACCCTTTAGTACAAGCGCATCCATAAGCTCATCGTCGGAAAACAGTGCGATGAGGATGCGACGGCGAACTTCGTCGAGTTCGATCGGCATTTGGCGCCCCAGCCAAGTGGTGGTGTGATGCTGAACCGGTCGCGGATCAGAATGAGCAGCAAGCATGGATGATGGATTGGCGATTCACGAGTCATTTCTGATCTGAGGTCCAGCCGGAGTTCGACAAGATGAGCGCCGCGGGCGGCGGTCCACGCTGGGCGGTTTGAGGCTCTTGCCATTCGTGATGTCTGTTGCGGTCCCTAAGCGGAACGATCCAGTACCATAACGAAGTGAGCCAATCGCCGGCGCTTGCCCGAGTTTCATTGATGTACGGCTGTAACTCCGCAAGCAGAGTCTTGTCATCCAACTGCGCGATCCGCTGAAGATCGCGAACGGACTCACTCCATAATTTGGGCAGGTCGAAGACGATCCACTTGAATTGCTGCGCCATTACCGGCAGGCACCAAACCAACACAAGCTTATAAATTTGAGACACTATACCCGTGGCGAAACCGCCGGTCACGACCCACTGCGCTGTTGGAGCAAATCCGTAAGCGAGCCGCACGTGGTCAAAAACGATCATCATGAGAGCGAGAGGCAAACTACCTTCGGGATGCACCGAGGCATCGCCCTGACCAAACAAATAGTTGTTCGCAAGGATGAAGGATAGGTAGGCGAACGTTGACGCGCCGAACGTTATCGCGACCAGAAACAATCCCCTCCATGCAGCAGCCCACCCGATTTGCCGCAAAATCTTCTGGCTATTCTCAATCGCAGTCTGAGCACGCGTTCGATAGGACTGTAGAGCTTTAGGCGCCTTATCAGGATCCGTTAGATGCGCGCGTCGCGGTCGCCGTGGATGCTTCCGACCTTCACTGAACTCGAACTCGCCGTCAGTCACGAGTTTGATTGCTGGTCCCACAAAGTTGCGTGCTGGACCAACCAACACAGACACCACAAAAGACAACAGCGCCGCCCCAAACGTCGCTGCAAAAAGCATTACCTTCTGAAGTAGTAGTATGTCCGCATCGCTCATTCGTGTGTCCCCCCAATGGAACCGTCACACGGCATGATGATTTGCAAAAGTGCACGAAGGTCACTCCTGGATACTTGTGAGAACAAACAACAACCTCGGAGGGAACGCCCTTTCGGATGTTCTCCTCACGGGTCGAGGATGCACCGCTTCACTGACCTTCACCGCACGAACCACCCTACCGCGCCCACCGCTGTGGTGGTGTCCCGCGCGGGGTCATGATGCGGGACATGTGGTTGCCTTCGGCGGGGATGTAGGTGTTGAGGACGACGAGGCCGTTTTTTTCGAGGCATTCTTCGACGAACCATTGGGCGAATTCTTTGCGGATGGCGTCGCGTTCGTCGGTGTTGCGGGGGGCTTTCTTGCCGCGCAGGATTGGTGGCTTGCGCCCTGCTGCTGCCATTTTGATGCAGAGGCGGAAGACGAGTTCTTCGCGGCCGAGCGGTGTGGTGGTGTCGGTTGTGCGTTTCATGGTGTGGCCCAAGCGTGCCTCAGGCACTTCGCCTGCCGCAAGCTGTGATGCGTGGCCGATGCACAGCGTTGTTGCGCTTGGCCCAGAGCCTACCCTCGGAGGCTGCCTCGCCCTGCCCTGCCGTTCACGCGTTGAGGTTTGGGCGCCCCGCGCAAAAATGATGGAAGCGCGATTTGGTCGCGCTTCCACCAGTTGTCAGGACGTCTGCAGGTAAACTCGTTAGTCGATGTCGATCGTCAGGTTGACTGCCACGGTGTGGTCGGCGCTGTCCCTGGTATAGGTCCCTTCGCCGCCGAAGCCCTCGCCGCCGAATTCGCCGCCGTCCTTAAACTGGCCGATCCGCGGATTGACGCTGTAGCGATAGCCGATGCCGACATCGACGCCGGGCGCGACCTCGTAGTTCATGCCCGCGCCGAGGTGCCAGGCAAAGCCGCTGTTTTCGAACTGGCTCGTTCCCGACGACCGCAAGGCTCCGGCCGACGTCAACAGCGCGACTTCGACGTGCTGGCGGGCCCAGCCCACGCCACCACCCACATACGGGACAAACTTTTGGCCGATATCGATGTCGTACCAAGCATTGACCGACAGCGCGAAATTCGAAACGTGCCCATCGATCGCGCCGGTGTAGGGGCCCGTCGATGCCCACTGACCGTCGAAGTGCGTCCGCCGGTACGACGCTTCGACTTCGACCCGAAGTCCTTGTACCCACTTGTCCAAGTGGGTGCCGATGGCGCCGCCCAAAACGAAGCCGTCGCCGGTGTAGTCGAAGCTGACCGTTGGAGTGCCGGTGCGGACGAACTGATCTTCGTCAAACCAGTCGGCGCCGCCCATCACGCTGATATAGATGTCGCCCGCCTGTGCAGTGGCGCTCGACGCGAGAATCGCCAAGGCCGTCGATGCGAGCAGATGTCGTTTGTGCATAGTGTTGCCTCTGAGAAATTGGTCAAATCGAGCCCGCAAAGGCCCAACCCCCCCGTCAGAAACGCACACCACCCAAGACGAACTGTTTTGTTACTTGTCATCAATAGACGCGGCAATCGTTAACGAGAAGTTAACCGCGCATGTGAGGCACCGGCACTGTGTCCGCTGGGACGCAGGGCCCGACTCGCATGTGGAACGCGTGCGCCCCGTTCGCGCCCATTGAGCGCCCCACGACGCAAACAGCGTTCGCCGAGCGCCTAGTCGCCGCAACTGACGCGGCGCTTCGAGATTCAGGGGACATGGCAAGAATGCAGGCGCGACTGACACGCGCATGCAGGCGGACATACGCCCGCGCGCGCCCGGCACGAAGGGCGAAGCCGTGCTAGGCTCGACCTCACGCTTTCGGAGGGTTTCGCCCATGGGCCGGAACACATTGTCTCGCAGGCTTGCGTTTGTGTTGGCGTTTGTCGCTGCGCCGTTGGCGCGGGCGGCGGGGTTTTGCAGCGAGTTGGACACCGTCTTGGCGGCCGCGCCGCAGTTTTCGTCGCTGCGCGGCGAGGCTGAGGGGATGCAATTCGACGGCGCGCTTCGCGTGCTCGAGGCGACGCAGTGCAAGGTGCGCAACAAGTCCGATCTGGACGACAATTGGCAGCCGACGAACGAAAAATGGTCTTACGAATGTTTGTGGGAGGATAAGCCCGCCGAAGCGCTGCCGATGCTGCAAGGGTTTGTGGCCAAATGCTTGGGCAGCCGCGCGAGCTTCAGTGACGGCAGTCCGCTCTCGCGCGAATTCTCCAACTACACCGGCGGGGTCTTTGCGGTCGGCGACACGTCGATCGTCGTCGACCTCAACAAGGACACGAACCAGCTGTGGCTGACGGTGCTTCCGCCAGCCGTGTCGCGGTGAGGGGATCGGGGGAAACGTAACTGGCCCTCATGAGAAGGCTTTCTTCAGCTTCTGCCATAGCCACACAGACAAGGAGATGACGAAGACGAGCGCCGCCGCGCCCGCGCCAATTGTGAGACATAACCTTGCGGTTGATGGGAGCGTGTCGACGACCGTTTGCAAGGCCGTTGCTGCGGCAGTCGCGCCATCGATGGTGGCTGCTTCGAAGATCACGGCTCTCAGGCATTTGTACAGGGCGAAACCGAGCGCCGCCGCGATGCCGAATGCGAACACGAAAGCGGCAAGGATTCCGCCGACCAACAAGCTTGCCCATGCGATCTCGAAAAAGGGGCGATCGCCGTATTCGGCTAAGGCATCGGCCTCGTCCTCATCCGGGTCGTCCTCGGCGGCTTCGGTGGAAGACCCGTCGTTGCCGAACGCGATCACGAGGCTGAGCAGCCCCGGCACGAGCAGCAACGCGGCCCAGTCATTCACCGGCGGCCGCGCGAGGAGCGCCTCTGCGCCGAGGACAACGCCGATGGCGCCCCAGACGAAGTGCGAGAGGCTGCCGAGGATCAGTGTCAGCAGCAGGTTGAGGACCAGGTTTCCGGTTTTGGGACCGTCCGGCCGTGCGAGCTTGAACGCGAGCGCGCTCCCGGCGCCGATGAGAAACGCACCGACGAGCCACGTGCGCTTTGCGTCGAGTGCAAACCCAAGGTCGATCGCACCGGGATCGAGCAGGTAGACGCCGGCGACGAACGTCACGCCCGCGACCAATCCGATCACCGGCGCAAGCACATTCATCCAGTTCGTGCGCCCTGCACCACTCATCCCAACCCCGCGCGCCCTAAGCGCTGCGGCCCGCATTATAGCGTCAAGTGCGGCCGCGGCTGCTGCTGGCGTGCAACGCTCGTGCGGTGAGTTTCGGCTTGCGAGGCTCTAGGGGCAGGTCAGTGCCGCGCGCGTTTCCTTCGCAGTGGCGAGGCCCCTCTTCAGATTCTTTTTCAGGTACTCGGGCCCCGTGGCCATCACTTTCTCATAGTGCGCGATCTGGCTGTCGCGCAGCTTGCAGGTGGCGGCGATGTCCTTCTGGGCGTCGGCGACATCGGCAAAGCAGCCGGCGATCACGCCTTGCGCCCAATCGTCGGGATCGAAGGTTGCAGCGAAGTCGCGGGAACCTTCGCATGTTTTCAGCGCGCTCGCGGCGTCGGCGGCGTTCCAGGCGTCCCCGGCGATCAAGATGAGTTCGACGACCTCTAAGTATCGATCGGTGATCGTGTTGCGGTCCGTGACGGTCAGCGGTGCGGCGCGGGCCTCGCCCGCCATTGCGGCGCCAAACGCCAGAGCGAGCGTCATCGTGACGGTGAGAGGCGTGAACAACGCGAAACGCATCGAAATCCCTCCAAGCGACGAACTGATATCAGTGCCAACGCACCAGGCACCGCAATCGTGAAACAAGCAATCGCACCCTTCGAGAAAACCGCCCAATTGTGCGATATCCAACACGGTTTCAAGGGGTCGCGTGCGGTGATACGACGGTGGGGACACGACTCTCACGGCAACGGTAGGCGGGCCAAGACCCATGATCGGGGACAACGATGTTGCGGTGTTGCTGGGGTTTTTTGCCGGCGGCGATTGGGCTTGCGGGGTTTGCGGGCATTGTGACGTCGATCGACCGGCGGACGGTCGGTGCCACGCCCGAGGTCATCACGTTTCGTCTGAACGTGCTGACGCAGACGGCGCTGCTCTCGATCGTGCTCGCGCTTTTGCCGATCGTGATCGAGGCTCTTCACATCGCGCCCACCACGCTTTGGCAATTCGCGTGCATGTTCAACGCGTCGGTGATTGCCGCGATCTTGACCGTCGTTGCGATCGCGAGGCGCCGCATGGCGGGAACGGATCAAGGGTTCAGCCAAACCGTGTTCGTGGTGAGCGTTTCGCTGGGCGTCGCCGCGGTGGTGGCCGGCCTCTTGGGTTCGGGCAATTTCATCCCCGCGCGCGGCGCCTATTACCTCGGCGAATTGTACCTGCTCTACCAGGTGTTCATGCTGTTCTACCGCATGCTGTTGATGGCCGATGAGGCGTCGCGGGTGGCGTCGCGCCCTGACGTCATTCGGTGAAATGCCCCGTTGCCGGGGACACGTTTCAGGAACCTCGGCGGGGTCGGCGCGTTGTTATAACGGACACGAGCGTATTCGGCGTAACGGCGGTTCCCCGCGAGGGAACGCGTGAGAGGATTCAGTATGAGAACGAAACTCGGTTTGTTGGGCGCTGCGGCGGTTTTGGCGTTGGGGGCGTTTGCGGGGCCTGCGATGGCGCAGCCTGTGCCTTCGGGCAGTTATCAGAACACGTGCGACAATGAGTCGGTGCGAGGCGACACGTT
>JANLXP010000632.1:0-1580 GCA_031365165.1 Alphaproteobacteria bacterium | reverse complement strand
CAACAGGCTCGCGAATACAGTACTCTCGTGGCGCATGGTCGGGGGTCCATTCTTGGTCTGAATCGTCGGCAAAACGCTCAGACCGCAGATGAATCCTCACCATGCGCTTCGTCCAGGAATTTCGAACCGGACAGCCGTGGGTCAAGCCCGGCCATGACGATTGTGAGAGTGGTTGCGCGCAAGAATCCGCCCGGTGCAAATGAGTGCGCGATGAGGTGATTCGTGGCCGACCCGACGTACCACTTGAACGGCGCCTTCAAGCCGACGATGAAGCGCCGGGCCGATCTCGACGGCCCGGATTTCTTCCCGACGCCGGCGTGGGCGACGCATGCGCTCACCGAGAGCGAACGCTTCGACGGCGAGATCTGGGAATGCGCGTGCGGCGACGGCGCGATGGCCGAGGTGCTGACGAACGCAGGCTACAAAGTCCGCGCCACCGATCTCTACGGGCGCGGCTACGGTGAAAGCGGCGTCGACTTCCTCACCGCAGCCACACCCGTCGACAACATCGTCACGAACCCGCCCTACAACGTCGCCGAAGCGTTCGTCGCCCAAGGCCTGAAACTCGCGCGGAACAAATTCGCACTGCTGCTCCGCCTCGCATTCCTGGAAGGCGCCAACCGCGCGAACACGATATTTCTCACCCACCCGCCCGCACGCGTGTGGATCTTCTCCGAACGCATCACGTTCTACATGAAGGACGCAGAGCGCGCGGGCAGCGGCACCACCGCTTACGCCTGGTTCGTCTGGGACAAAGCCCAGTTTGGCCCGACGCAGCTGAACTGGTTCAAGCCGGGCCTGAAGGCGCGCTTCACTTCGCCTTCAACTGCCGCTCGATCCGCCGGTCGGGAATAAGCCAGAGCGCCGCCACCAGCACGTAGAACGCAAACCCCGCATAACTGTTCACGAACGCCGTCGCGATCCCGGCGAGATAAAGCACGAGCGAGAGGTAACCCTTCGTATCGCTGCCGATGGCCCCCGCGATCGTGGACTCGTTGCCATGCAATGCGATCAGCGTGCGTACCAAAATCGTGTAAGCGATCGCCGCCATGAACAGCACCGCGCCATAGAGCGCGACCGGCACGGTGTCGAAATGGTTCTCGCCCATCCACCCGGTCATGAACGGAAACAGCGACAACCAAAACAGCAGATGCAAGTTCGCCCACATCACGCGCCCGTCCACCTTGTGCACGGCGTGCATCAGATGGTGGTGGTTGTTCCAATAGATGCCGACATAGATGAAGCTCAGCACGTAACTCAAGAAGACCGGCAGCACGGGGATGAGCGCCGAAAGCTCAACCCCGTGCGGCGGCTTCATCTCAAGCACCATGATCGTGATGATGACCGCGATCACGCCGTCGCTGAACGCTTCTAGCCGTCCCTTACCCATCTAAGTCCCCTTACGGCGCTTCGATGGTGAACTGCGTCTGCAGCAAGCCGGAGCTGACCTAACAACGGGACGGCGTGCCTTCGTTCCGCTAACGCGCTTGCACATGGCTCTGACCAATCGCAACTCTAGCTGCGATACGTGGAATGAAGCTCTGAGCCTGGTGCGCGAGGTATCAAGTGGGGAGCCGTCA
>JANLXP010000957.1:0-1169 GCA_031365165.1 Alphaproteobacteria bacterium | reverse complement strand
GCCACTGCTTCATTACGATTAACCCACCCCGTGCCCCTATTTGGGGCATTTGTGCCGGCACGCTAACGCCAGCCTTGGCCACCGACCAGACATTTGTGCCAGTGAGCTAAATTCGTGCCGGGACAGTGTTCGCGCGCCACGGGGTCCTACAAGGTGCAGACCGTTCACCACTGCGTCCCCGAGTTGCTTTACGCGCCCATCCGAGCCTTTCTGCCCCGAGTATCAAGCGGGAGGGTTGGTAAAATGGCCCCGCGACCCGGGGGAACGGGACCCAAGCGCGCGCAGGTGATTGCAAATGCGGCAGGGCGACCCGGCGGAACGGCGCCGCGATTCTATCGCCAAAGCCGTCGCTCTGGCTGGGCAGTGCAAACGCCGGCGTCCGGTCTCAGGGCTCTTTTAGAGCCGTGTCCCAAGTCCGCGTCACCGGCTTCAGCAGGTAAGCCAGGATCGACCGCGCGCCCGTCTTCACGTCCACTTCGACGTCCATACCCGGGATGATGCGGCCCTTCGTGCGGTCTTGACCGAAATAGTCCCGCGTGAGTCGCACACGAATTTTATAGAACTGACGCCCGTTCTGGTCCGCGAACGTCGTGGCGGAAATGCGGTCCACCTTTCCGATCAACGTCCCGAACGTCGCATAGTCGAACGCCGACACGCGCACGTCCGCGCGTTGCCCGATGTGAACTTGGCCGATGTCTTGTGGCTTCACTTCGGCGATCACGACCATCGGTTCGGCGGTCGGTACGATTTCCATCAGGGTCTCGCCGGGCTTCACGACGGCGTTGACGGCCTTCACCGCCAGGCCCGATACGATGCCCGGCACCGGCGCCGTCAGGTTCAAGCGTTTCGCGCGCCCCTGCTCGTTGCCCAACGCCGCGTCCACTTCGGCAAGGTCGGCCGTGTGCTTGGCGATCGACTCCTGCGCCTCCGCTTTTGTGCGCGCATCGAGTTCCGTCAACTTGCGTTCGTATTCGGAAAGTTCGCTCTTCGCGCCAGTCAGTTGGTCGCGCGCGTTCAGCCGTTGCTTCTGGCGATCCGCAGCGTCCCGTTGGGCACCGTAGAAACGATCGCGAGTCGTCAGTTTCCGATCCAGCAAATCGGTCCGAAGCACAAGTTCTTGTCCCGAAAGTTCCTCATCCCGCCGCAGCACGACAAGCTGCGAAGACAGC
>JANLXP010000611.1:0-3622 GCA_031365165.1 Alphaproteobacteria bacterium | reverse complement strand
CGGCGTTTGGCAAGGGCAAGCATCGTTGCGGATACGTCGGCACCTAGGACGCCGCCGCTTGCACCTGCGAGCTTTGCAAGCTCGATCGATGTTTCGCCGCAACCGCAGCCGACGTCGAGAATGTGTTCGCCGCTTTGCACGTTCGCCGCCTTTTGCACGGCATCGCCGATGGGAGCCAACATCGCATCGAGCCGCACTTGCTGTGCGACCCATTTCGCGCCCGCATCTCCGTTCCAATAGGCGATCTGATCGGCATTGGTTGGGGGCGATGACATGATGTTTCCTTCGCAGTGCCGGCAACCACTAGGTCATTGCGCACCGGGCGGCAAGCACGGACCTAGTGGCCGTGGTCGCTTGTGAGGCAGTGGCTGTGGGAGTGGTCGGCGAGGACTTTGATGACGCGGCATTCAGCGACGCGGCCGTGGCGACATTGGCGAACCATGCGTTGCAGTTCGCCGCGCAGGCTTTCGAGCCGCGTGATTTTTGCTTCGACGTCGGCCAGGACGTCGCTCGCCACGCGGTCGACGCGGGCGCAGGGCTGATCGGGCTTGTCGACGAGCCCTAGGAGTTCGCGGATTGCGTCGAGCGGAAAGCCGAGTTCGCGGGCGTGACGGATGAAGGCCAGACGGTCGGCGTGAACCTTCGCATAGCGGCGTTGTCCGCCCTCGGTGCGCGCAGGTTCCGGCATCAAGCCTTCCTGCTCGTAGAAGCGGATCGTTTGAACTTTTGTCGCCGCGCGCTTTGCCAGTGCGCCGATCGTCAAGTCTTGCACCATTTCTTCGTCCTTGAAGCTACAGCCACTGTAGCATGTAGACTCGGGGCTTGAGTAGGGAATCACCCATGGAATCGTGCTGCCCCGCGCCGTCGCCCGATGTTTCGACCGAATACCGGCGCGTCCTTTGGATCGCGCTTGTCGTCAACGCTGCGATGTTTGCCGTCGAAGCGGTGGCCGGTGTTGCGGCGGGGTCGGTGTCGTTGCAAGCGGACGCGCTCGACTTCTTCGGTGATGCGGCGAACTACGGTTTGAGTTTGTCGGTGTTGAGCATGGGCCTTGTGTGGCGCGCGCGGGCGGCACTCGTTAAGGGCGTCAGCATGGGGCTGTTCGGCTTGTGGGTGACTTGGGCCGCTGCGATGAACGTGCTGGGCGATACCTTGCCGAACGCACCGACGATGGGCGTGATCGGGTTCTTGGCGCTGATCGCGAATGTTGGCGTCGCGGTGCTGCTGTTCCGCTTCCGCGAGGGTGACGCAAATATGCGATCGGTTTGGCTCTGCACGCGCAATGACGCGATCGGCAACGTCGCGGTGATGGCGGCGGCGCTTGGCGTTTTCGGAACGGGAACGATGTGGCCCGACATCACGGTCGCGGCGGTGATGGCGCTACTTGCGTTTAGCGCTTCTGCGCAAACGATCCGGGTCGCTTGGGCAGAGTTGCACGGCGTTGTTGCGCCGCGCGAGGTTCACGACCATCACGCACACCATCACGGCTAGCCGCTGGTAGTGTTGGTCTTGAAAGTTCTTTACGCGGCGTCGGCGCCCAAGTGCGGCGCGAGCACGCTCGCCTGGTTCAAGAATGTTTCTGCCGCGCGGTCGAGGCGTTGGCGTGCCGCGAACAGCGACATGCGGGCCGCTTCGATCTCGTCGTTCGAGACGAACAACTCGGACGGCGCTTTGAGCGACAGACCGCGTTCGCCAGCGACAAGCGTGATGTGGCCGATTGCGTGGCGCGGATGACCACCGTCCGGCAGGACAACTTCGATCGAGCCGCGATTGCCGTCGATTAGATTGACTGCGTCGAATGTGGCACCGCCCGCGACTGTGTCGATGCGCGAGCGAAGTTCTTCGTAACGGTCGGCGACCATCGCGCGTTTCGTAGCATCCGGATTCGACAACGCTTCCGCGGTCAGGTCCAGCGCTTCGGAGAGGAAATTGTGAATCGTGTCGATCGCGACAAGTGTGCCTTCGACCGTCGAAACGGCGCGGGCTGCGGCTTCGGCGAGCGTGACAACCGCGTAGGACCCGCGACGCGTTTGGCGTAGCGCACGGTCGATCCCTGAGCGAATATCGACAGGTTCGACAGGTGCCTCCATCACGGGCTCTTCCTTCGGCGACAGCACGCGGCGCGCGTATTTGAACAGATCCTGCGCTTCGAAGCGCTTTTGTTCGATCGACATAGTCGTTCCCCACTTCCCAGCAACTTTGCAGGGCAGAGTAACGGCCAGGAGTTAGGGAACGCTTTACCCGAAGGGTCTGATTGCGCTTAAAGCTTCGTTGTCATGACCATGAGATTTGGCCGGATCGTCGGCTCGGCATTCAACGTCTATCATCGCGCTGCGAAACTGGCGCGTACCGGGCGTTGGCCCTTAACGATTGGTGTACGGATTATCGTGCGCGACGAGGCGCAGCGCGTGCTGCTCGTGCGGCACACATATACGCCGGGTTGGCACTTTCCGGGTGGGGCGGTCGACAGGCGGGAAACGGCGCTGGATGCGGCGGTGCGCGAACTGCGCGAAGAGGCGTTGATCGAAGCGACGACGCCGCCGCGGCTTGTGGGTATCTATCTCAGTCTCACGCAGAAGATGTCCGACCACATTCTGTTTTACGAAGCTGGCGAATGGCGAAACACCGCCGGCAAGGCGCGGCTGCTTGAGATTGCAGAGACGGGTTTCTTCCCCGCCGACGCGCTGCCCGAAGGAACCACCGGCGGCACGCGCCGCCGGTTGGCCGAACTTAAAGGCGACGCGCCGCAGAGTACGGCGTGGTGAAGCGGGTCAGTCGCGCTTGAAGAGCTTCATCGCGAGTGCCCCGTGTGTTGCGCCGGCGCCAGCGCGCAACGCGGTTGCGATCATGACAGCCTCGGACAGTTCCGCTTCAGTTACGCCTTTTTCCTTCGCCGCTTTCGTGTGGGCATCGAGACAATAGGGGCACTGCGTCGTCACGGCGACCGCGATGGCGATGAGCTCGCGGTATTTGCGGGGGATCGCACCGTCTTCGCGGGCCACGATCTTGTCGAGGTTCAGCCAAGCTTCGAATTCCACCGGTGCGCCATGGCGAATGTCGCGGAGATGCTTCACGTCGGACGGGTCGCTGTAGGACAAGTTGATATTTCCTTTCAAAGCGGTGGGTGGCGGTCCTTCCAGGGACGTGCCTGTTCGAGTTGGGCGGCGAGGCGGAAGAGCGTTGCTTCGTCACCGTAGCGGGCGGTGAACATCGTGCCGACGGGTAAGCCCGCCGCGTTCCAATAGAGCGGCACATTCGCCGAGGGTTGGCCGGTCAGATTGTAGATGCCGGTATAGGGGATGAATGTGATCATCTCGCGAAACAACTCGCCGAGGTCTGTGCGTTCCATGTTCAAGACGCCGACGGGCAACGGCGGCGCGGCGCAGGTTGGCTGCAAGATCACGTCGTAGTCGCTCATGAAAGTCGCGACCGTGCGGCCGAGCGCATGCAATGTGTTTATGGCGCGGGCGTAGACGCTTGAGTCCGTCTTACGAGCGTTTTCGACGCGGAACCAGGTAGCGCGCTCGACGTCATCGGGCCTCGCCTTGCGCCCCAACGCTTCGGCTGCTTCGTCGACGGTGAAGGCGACGTTTCCACTGATCACGACGCCTTGGGCGGCCAT
>JANLXP010000567.1:0-1074 GCA_031365165.1 Alphaproteobacteria bacterium | reverse complement strand
GCATGAGCAGCGAGGCGATGGGGATGGGAATCGCGCCGCCGTGGGCGCACAGCGAGCCCAGCTTCAACGTCCGGCACAAATCTTCGAGCAGCGCGATGTTCATGTCGCGCTTTTCGCCCGCCACGATCCGGTCGATCACCTCGACTCCGCGTGTGGAACCGATGCGGCACGGCGTGCACTTGCCGCAGCTCTCGATCGCGCAAAACTCCATCGCAAAGCGCGCTTGCACCGCCATGTCGACCGTGTCGTCGAACACGACAATGCCGCCGTGCCCGATCAGCCCGTCGCGCGCTGTGAACGCCTCATAGTCGTAAGGCGTGTCGAACAGCGCCCGTGGAAAATAGGCGCCAAGCGGCCCGCCGCACTGCACCGCGCGCACCGGCCGCCCCGAAGCTGTGCCGCCGCCAATCTCGTCGACGATCTGACCCAACGTCAGCCCGAACGGCGCCTCGAACAACCCGCCGTGCTTCACGTTGCCCGCAAGCTGTATCGGCATCGTCCCGCGCGAGCGCCCGAACCCAATCCCCGCGTACATCTCCGCCCCATGCGCCATGATCCATGGTGCGGTCGCCAGCGTCAGCACGTTGTTCACGATCGTAGGCTTGCCGAACAAACCCTCATGCGCGGGCAGGGGAGGCTTGGCCCGCACCTGGCCGCGTTTGCCCTCAAGGCTCTCGAGTAACGCGGTTTCCTCGCCGCACACATAAGCTCCCGCGCCGACGCGCAACTCGATATCGAATCCATCGCCGATCAGATTCGCCGCGCGCGCAACGTCCAGCGCCTTCGCAAACGTCGCGTTCGCGTGCGGGTACTCTGAGCGCGAATAGACGAACCCTTTGTCGGCCCCGATCGCGAACGCCGCGATCGCCATCCCCTCGATCAAGGAGAGCGGATCGCCCTCCATGATCATCCGGTCTGCAAACGTCCCGCTATCGCCCTCATCCGCGTTGCACACGACATAGCGCCGAGCGGCCTTCGCGTCCGCCGCGGTCTTCCATTTGATCCCAGCCGGAAACCCGGCCCCACCGCGCCCGCGCAACCCCGACTTCGTGATCGCCTCGATCGTCGCCTGTG
>JANLXP010000559.1:0-3609 GCA_031365165.1 Alphaproteobacteria bacterium | reverse complement strand
CGACGGCTTCGATCAGGTCGTAATCGGTGTCCGTCGCTGTATCGGGCCGGGCGAGGATCAGCTTGTCGTTGAAGATGTTGAGGCCTTTGTTCTCCATCGCGCCGAAGTTGAAGGCGCTGACCGCCACGATGTTAAAGACATCGAGGTCGTATTCGCGGCCGAAGGCGTCTTCGTCCCATTTCATTGAGCGCTTCAACGCGCCCATTGCGAAGTCGACTTTGTCTTCGTTCCCGTGCGTGACGTAGATGCCGAGTTTGACGCGGCGACCGGAGGTCGTGACGTAGTGGTCTTCTGCGTGCGCCAGATCGCCTGCGACGAGGGCGAAGAGGTATGACGGCTTAGGAAACGGGTCGTCCCATTCCGCCATGTGGCGACCCCCGGGTAGGGCGGTGTAGCCGTCAGGGTTCCCGTTCGAGAGTAAGACGGGGAAGCGCGCTTTGTCGGCGATCACGCGCACGCGATAGGCCGACATGTTGTCGGGCCGGTCGTACGAGTACGTGATGCGGCGAAACCCTTCGGCCTCGCACTGCGTGCAGAACATGCCATCGGACATGTAGAGGCCGCTGAGTGCGGTGTTCGCCTTCGGATTGATTTCGACGGCAGTGTCCAAGCGGAAGCGCGTTGCCGGTGGATTTTTGATTGTGAGCTTCTCCGCCGTCACTTCGTAAGCGTCGGCGGGCAGGGGCCTGCCATCGAGTTTTATATCGAGAAGCTTCAGATGTTCGCCGTCGAGTACCAGCGGGCCGACCGCATCGTTTTGACGTTCGATTTGGAGCGTCGCGTAGACGCGGGTCGCCGTTTCATCGAGGTGGAATTCGAGTTCGGTTCGCGCGACGCGATAGGGCGTCGGGCGATAGTCCTGGCGGCGGATCGGGATCGGCGTCTCGGTCTTCATTGCGCGGGGCTCTCACAAGTCGAAGCCTCGCGTTGTATGCGATTTGCGCCGCGGCGCGGTAGGCCCTAATCGAACACAGCATTGAGATCGAGCTTTGGGCCTGCCAAGCCGCCAAATGTGCCGTGTTCCGCGATTTCCTTCGCCGCTGCCGAAAAGCCGCGCCATGCCGCGTGTGCGAGCGAGCCGCCGACGCTGATGCGGCGGACGCCAAGCTCGGCGATCTCAGCCACGCTGATCCAGGGGCCGCCGATCAAGTTCACCGGTTTCGGCGCGACGGCGCGTACAACCGCCGCGATGTCGTCTTTCTTGTTCAGTCCGGGCGCGAAGAGACAGTCGGCGCCTGCTGCGGCGAAAGCTTGGAGGCGTTTGATGGTTTCGGCGAGATCCGGGCGGCCTCTGATGAAGCCTTCCGTGCGCGCCGTGAGCATTACGCCGGTGCCGGACTTGTCGATTGCGGCGCGGGCGGCCTTGATGCGGTCGACGGCTTGTTCGAAGGCGTAGAGCGGCTCGCCGCCGTCGCGCGTCGAGTCTTCGATGGAGAGGCCGGCGATGCCGGTTGCGACCGCTTTCGTGACGTTGGCGGCGACACCTTCAGGATCGACGGCAAGGCCATCTTCGAAATCGGCGTTGACCGGAATGTTCACGGCATCGGACAGCGCTTCGAGGTGCGCGAGCAATTCTTCAAGCGTCACGTCGTTGTCGCGGGTGCCCTGCGACCAGGCGAATCCGGCGCTCGTGCTGGCAAGCGCTTTGAAGCCCAGTTTCTCGAGATAGATCGCGCTGCCGCGGTCCCACGGGTTTGGAATGACGAAGCAGCCGCTTTCGTGCAAGCGGCGGAACGTGTCGGTCTTGGATGACATGGCGGCCTTCCGGAAAAGGTTCGGGCGTCGCACCAGATGGCGGACGCCCGAACGTCAAATCTTCCCGTAAGCTGATGTCAACAGGTTACTGCGGGATGTCCTGCTCGATGTAGCGCAGCATGCCTGACGCTTCTTGGCAGAGCACTTGGAGTTCGTGGGGAACGTTTTCGGGCTCGAGCTTCACGAAATCGGTCAGCACACGCAAAAGGGCGGCCATCTTTGGCGCCGTCACGATCATGCGCGCCTGCTGTTCGATCTTCTCCGGATATAGATCGTATTCCGCGCCTGGCGTGCGCCAGCCGCCCCACTCGGCCTCACCCGTCACAACTTGCGGATGGGTGCCGGGATAGGGGTGGTTGCCGCATTCTTCAGGGGCTTTGTATTTGTTCTTAGCGCGAATGAGGCGCCAGCTTTCGGCGCCGACGGCGACGTTCGAAGAGTTGTGCGACTGCTCGGTCTGCAGCTCTTCGGCGGTGAATTCGCGCCCGAGGCCGACGTCGTAAAAAATGCGCAGCGGTTCGTCCAAGCCCTTCGTCCAATGCGGAACCACGCGCTCGATCGTCGACCACGTCCCGACGGTTCGCACGTAGATGCGTTGGTTCTTGTGAAATACTGCTTTTGCCATGACTTACCCCTGGCGCCATTTTTCGGCGCTTCATTCCCAGGCGGGTATCGTGACGGAAGCGGCTTAAAGTGCGGTTAAGCGATCACTCTGCGGGCGATATGCGAGGGCCGAAAAGCCAGCGGATTCTCGCCTGGAAACGCCCAAATCCGGCGTAGGCATCCGCCATTAACGTGTAGGCAACCGGAACGATGAAAAGCGTCAAGAGCGTCGACGAAAGGATGCCGCCGATCATCAAGACGCCCATGCCGTTGCGGAACTCCGCACCTTGGCTCGTCGAGATCGCGACGGGGATCATGCCGAAGACGGTTGCGAGCTGGGTCATCAGGACCGGGCGCATACGCCGCGGGCCTGCTTCTTCCATCGCTTCGAGCGCCGTTACGTTGCGTGTTTCGCGCGCGGTGTTCGCATAGTCGACGAGCAGAATGCCGTTCTTCATGACGAGGCCCATCAGTGCGATCATGCCGATCTGAGCGAACATGGTCATCGTCATGCCCGTGAACGACAGCGCTGCGAATGCGCCGACGAACGACAGCGGCGCCGTCAGCATGATAATTGCGGGCTGGGAGAAGCTGTTGAACTGGCTGGCCAGGATCATGTAGAGCGCGACGAGGGCCAGCAGAAAGGCGAAGCCGATCGCTTGCGCGGATTCCTTCATGCGCTCGGCCTGGCCGATGAAGGTGCCGGTATAGCCTTGCGGCAGGCCGATTTCGGTGACGATTTTCTGTAGCTTGTCCGTCGCCGTGCCGAGTGCGACGCCGGGCGGGTTGTTTGCCAGGATCGTGATGGTGCGCGCGCGGTTGCGGCGATCGACTTGGGCTGGGCCTTCTTCAATCTTGAATTCGGCGAGACTGGCGAGATCCACCAAGCCGCCGTTCGTGCTGCGGACCTGGATTTGGTCGAGCTTTGTCGGGTCGTTGCGTTGCGCTTCTTCCAAGCGAACGCGAACGTCGTAACGGTTGCCGAGTTCTTCGTAGGTGCCGGCGTCGACACCGCCGATGAGTGCGCGGACGGTCGTGGCGAGGGGGCGGATCGCGACACCGAGATCCGCGGCGCGGCCTCGATCGACGTGGATCTGCACTTCAGGCTTGCCGGTTTCGTAGGAGGAGCGCGAGTCCGTAAACGTCGTCGTGTCTGCGCGCATGCGGGCCACGATTGCGTCCGCCTTTTCCCGCAACGTATCGAGCGAGCGGCCCTGCAGCGAATAGGTGATCGTGGTGTTGAAGCTGGAG
>JANLXP010000553.1:0-13266 GCA_031365165.1 Alphaproteobacteria bacterium | reverse complement strand
GACGAAGCTTCAGTTCGTTCATCAATTTGAGCGACAACGCTTCGGGTTTGTTCGTGCAGATGCCGAGCTTGTGGCCGCGTTCAGCGAGGCGTCTGACGACCATTTCGGCGTGCTCAAACGGGCGGCTGTGGACGGCGATGTTGGCCTCGTAGTGCACGAGAAAATGCTTCATGAGATCCGTGATTGCGTCGGCGCTTGCGGGCTCGCCCGTCGCCTCCATGGCGCGCTCGATCAGGTACCTTGCGCCGCGACCGACCATGTGGCGCACATCGTCGAGAGGGACCTCGGGCCGACCCTTCGTGCGCATCACCGCGTTCAGCGCGGCGGTCAGGTCCGGCGCCGTGTCGACCAGCGTGCCGTCGAGATCGAAGACAATCGTTTCGGGGTAGGGCACCAAGGTGTTAATGCTCTCAATGGCTTAGATGCGCGCATCTCGCATAGCCCGGCAAGAAAGCGAAACAATAATTTTATTTCGCCGCATTCGAGCCCCATGTAAGCGTCCACTGACCCGACTACCCTCGTATTCCCTCGATTCTGTGATGGTTTGATTTGAGCTCTCCCTCGCATCGCGGCCAGCTCGCGGCGGTTGTTCTTGCCGCCGGCAAAGGCACCCGCATGAAGTCTGCCCGCCCGAAGGTCCTGCACGAGGTCGCGGGGCTTGCGATCCTCGGTCATATTCTAGGCGCGTTGAAGTCGATCGGTGTCGGCAAGCTCGTGGTGGTGGTTGGGCCCGATCAAGACGACGTTGCCGCTTTCGCGCGTAGGTTCGGTGCGGAAATTGCGGTGCAAACGGCGCAGCGAGGCACCGGTGATGCCGCGCGGAGTGCGCTTGGCGCGCTTGCGGGGTTCACGGGCGATATGAGCGTACTCTACGGCGACAACCCATTGCTTACGGTCGCGACGCTTGAGACGTTGTTCGCAGCACGGGCTGCAGGTGCCGATCTTGCGCTCATGGGATTCAAGCCGGAAGACTCCTCGCCTTACGGGCGATTGGTGCAACTTGCGAACGGGGATCTCGACCGCATCGTCGAAGCGCGCGACGCGACGGCTGAGCAGAAGCGGATCGTCTTTTGCAACGCGGGCGGCTTTACGCTCGATGCGGCGCTGTTGCGTACGTTGCTCGGCGAACTCAAGAACGAGAACGCACAGCGCGAGTTTTATCTGACGGATATTGTCACCGGTGCGCGTCGGCGGAATTTGCGCTGCGTTGCGGTCGAGGTGCCGGCGGAAGATGTGCTTGGCATCAATTCGCGCATTGAGCTTGCGCAAGTCGAGCGGATCATGCAGCGACGCTTGCGCGAGCGCGCAATGCTGGGCGGTGCGACGATGACCGATCCTGAGACCGTATGGCTTAGCCATGACACGAAGATCGGCAGTGACGTTACAATTGGTCCGACCGTGTTCTTTGGGCCAAAGGTCACCGTCGCGAACAATGTGCGCATTAATGCGTTTTGCCACTTCGAAGACTGCTCAATCGGCGAGCGGGCGATTGTCGGACCATACGCGCGGCTGCGGCCAGGTGCGCAGATCGGCCGCGACGTTCACATCGGCAACTTCGTCGAAGTGAAGAAGTCGGTAATCGAAGATGGCGCGAAGGCGAACCATCTTTCCTACATCGGCGATGCCCACGTTGGCGCGCGCGCGAATATTGGTGCGGGAACGATCACGTGTAACTACGACGGCTTTGACAAGCACGTCACCGAGATCGGCGCGGATGCGTTCATCGGCTCGAACACGGCGCTTGTAGCGCCGGTGAAGGTCGGCGCCGGCGCCAATGTCGGCGCGGGCAGCGTGATCACGAAAGATGTCGAGAACGATGCGCTGGCCGTCGAGCGCTCCGATCAACGGCAAATCTCTGGTTGGGCTGCGAAATTCCGGGCGACGAAGAAAGCCGAAAAAGCGGCCAAGGCGAAGAAGGAGTAGGGGTCATGTGCGGGATCGTTGGCATCGTCGGCAAGCCAGATGCTGCGCCGGTCATTTTGGAGTCGCTGAAGCGGCTTGAGTATCGCGGCTACGACTCCGCCGGCATCGCGACGCTGGTGAACGGGCAGATCGAACGGCGGCGTGCGCCGGGCAAGCTCTCCGGCCTGGACAAGGTCTTGCATGAGAAACCGTTGCCTGGTTCCACGGGGATCGGGCATACGCGGTGGGCGACGCACGGCGTGCCGAATGAAACGAACGCGCATCCGCACGCGTCGGATCGCGTTGCCGTCGTGCACAACGGCATCATCGAAAATTTCCGCGAGCTGCGCGAAGAGCTTGAGGCCAAGGGGCACAAGTTCCACACGGAGACAGACACGGAAGTGTCAGTGCATCTGATCACCGAATATTTGAACCAAGGCATGGAGCCTACGAAAGCTGCGGCGACTGCGATCCGGCGCCTGCGCGGTGCCTTCGCGCTCGGCATCATCTTTAAGGATCATGAGGGGTTGGTGATCGGTGCGCGTAGCGGGCCGCCGCTTGCTGTCGGCTTTGGCGACAAAGAGATGTACCTGGGCTCAGACGCCTTCGCGCTTGCGCCGCTCACGAACAAGATCGCCTATCTGGAAGACGGCGATTTGGCGGTCGTGCGTGCTGACAGTGTAGCGATCTACGACATAAACGAGCGGCCGGTGAACCGCGAGGTGCAGACCACCACCGTATCCGCCAGCCTGGTCGACAAAGGCTCGCACCGGCACTTCATGGCGAAGGAGATATTCGAGCAGCCGGAGGTCGTGGGACACACGCTGCACAGCGTCATCAATCTGGTGGCGCAGGCTGTTGCCCTGCCGAAGACCCCGTTCGATTTTGCGACGTTGCCGAAGCTCACGATGGTCGCGTGCGGGACGGCATCTTACGCGACGCTTGTTGCCAAATATTGGTTCGAGAAGCTGGCGCGGATGTCGGTGGAGGTCGATGTCGCGTCGGAGTTCCGCTATCGCGAGGCGCCGATGCCGCGTGGCGGCTTGGCGCTCTTCGTGTCTCAGTCGGGTGAAACAGCCGACACACTGGCTGCGCTCAGATACTCCAAGGATCAGGGGCAACACATTGCCTCGATCGTCAACGTGCCAATGAGTTCGATCGCACGCGAATCCGAGATCGTGTTCCCGACACATGCTGGGCCCGAGCTCGGTGTCGCCTCGACGAAAGCATTCACGTGTCAGCTCGCAGTGTTGGCCGCGTTAGCGATTGCTGCCGGACGTGCGCGCGGCGCGTTGACAGCTAGCGATGAGGCGCGCTTGACGCAGGCGCTGATGGAGGTGCCGCGTCACATGCTGACTTTGTTGGCGCAGGATGCGGTCTATCAGGGTTTGGCACATGAACTCGCGAAGGCGCGCGATGTGCTCTATCTCGGGCGCGGCCTTGCCTATCCGATCGCGCTCGAAGGCGCGCTGAAGCTGAAGGAGATTTCCTATATTCACGCCGAGGGGTATGCCGCCGGTGAGTTGAAGCACGGGCCGATCGCGTTGATCGATGAGGATGTGCCGGTTGTTGTTCTCGCGCCCCACGATGCGCTGTTCGAAAAGACGATTTCGAACATGCAGGAGACGATGGCGCGCAAGGGCAAGGTGGTGCTCATCTCCGACAAACGCGGGTTGGAACTAGCGGGCGACAAGGTGTGGGCGCGCATCGAGGTGCCCACCGTCGATCCGTTCGTGGCACCGTTGCTTTATTCGATCCCCGTGCAGCTGCTCGCCTATCACACAGCCGTCGTGAAGGGCACGGACGTGGATCAGCCGCGCAACCTGGCGAAATCGGTGACGGTGGAGTAGCCGCTCAGTTCGCGGCGATGGCGACTTCGTTGAAGATCGCGAAGTAGTGGCAGACGGCTGCGACGAGGACGAGCCAGTGCCAGATTGCGTTTTGGTAGGGCAGGCGGTCCCAGAGGTGAAACACAACGCCGACCGAGTAGATAACGCCGCCGACAGCGATCAGATAAAGGCTGTTCATCGACACGGCTTGCAGCAACGGGTTGAACGCAACCACGATCGACCAACCGAGGCCGAGATAAAGGACCACGGTGACCGACTCCCACCGGCGCGGGAACGCGAGCTTCAGCGCCGCACCGGCGAGTGCTGCCGTCCATACGAATGCCAGCAGCCCGATGCCCCAGTCGCCGCCCATGCGGTTCAAGAGCAGCGGGGTGTAGGTGCCGGCGATCATGATGAAAATCGCAGCGTGATCGAAACGGCGCCAGAGTTCTTTGGTGGGCGACGGCGGCCAGAGATTGTAGCCGGCCGAGCAGGTGAGCATCGCGAGCAGCCCCAGGCCGTAGAGACCGGCGCCCAGAATCAACAAGCCTTCGTCATGATGCGAGGCGGTGATCAGAAGTTCGATCGTGGCGACAAAGCCGAAGGTCAAGCCCGTGATGTGAGCGGCAGCATCGGCCAGGACTTCCCCACGCGAGTAGCTGGGAAAGCGGAATTCGTTCCTAGTGTGGCTCTCGATCGTCAAGACACCACTTCAATCCGGCACCTTGGCTAAAACGTGGCGGAACGTGTGATCCACACAGTCCAACACGCGGTTGTGACACACTGCCATCAATTGGTTCAGGAACGGTCAATGCGCATCGATTTGTTGCCGCGGGATTCACGTCCGCTTAACCAACGAAATCCCGTGCGTGCTTCTGCGTGACCGCTATCACTTCACGAAGTTGACCCCAATTTGCGACAGCGCCGAAACAAACGGTGTTGCTTGCTGCACTGCGTGCATGAGGCCCGCATCCGTGATGCGACTCTTACGATTTGAGAGCATCGGGGCCGATGATCAAGGTATCGATCCGATAGGCTCGACGAACAAATTCCCTTTCGTTCACAGGGAATCCCGATATCGCCCTTTGCCGTCGCGCTCAGATGCGGCCTATAGTGCGGGTATGAGCAACAACCCGACCATCGACGATCAAAAGCGCGCCGCTGCCGAAGCGGCTCTCGAATATGTGAAACCGGGCATGCGCTTGGGGCTCGGAACCGGATCGACGGCCGAGCATTTTGTTCGGGTGCTGGCACCACGCGTCAAAGCGGGGATGAAGCTCACGACTGTTGCGACGTCGGAAAGAACCGCGGCTTTGGCGCGCGAGCTTGGGATTGTTGTCGGCGATCTCGATACGGTCCGCCACCTTGACCTCACCGTCGATGGTGCGGACGAGGTCGGCCCTGGCCTTACTCTCATCAAGGGCGGTGGCGGCGCCCTTCTTCGCGAGAAGATTGTGGCGTCAGCTTCCGACCGGATGATCGTGATCGCCGACGAAGCGAAGGTTGTCGATACGCTGGGGCTCTTTCCGCTGCCCGTTGAGATCGTGCCGTTCGCGCATGCTGTGACGATGGAACGGATCGCTGACGCGGCGGCGAAGTGCGGGTGCTCGCAGAACCTGATGCGCATGCGCGGGGGTGAAGGCCATCCGTTCAAGACCGACAGCGGCAATTACATCGCCGATTGCGCGGCCGAGAGCATTCCCGATCCCGAGCGTTTGGCGCGGATGCTGGAAGCAATCCCGGGCGTGGTAGACCACGGCTTGTTCTTGTCGTTGGCAAGTGCCGCTCTGATTGGCACGGCGGGTGGGGTTCGGGTTATCGAACCGCCGCGTCGCTAAGCGGCGTTACGCAGGATTAACCGCGCGGCATTGTGAAACTGGCAATGCCCGAACGCGCGGGCTATTTAACCTCCATGAGTTGGAGCCCTTCAAGCTGGCGCACGAAGCCGGTCGTTCAGGTGCCGGTCTATCCGGACGCCGACGCGCAAACACGCATCGAGACGAAGCTTAAGTCGTTTCCGCCGCTGGTCTTTGCTGGTGAGGCGCGCAACCTGAAGCGCTCGCTCGCCGATGTCGCGGAAGGCCGCGCGTTTCTGCTGCAAGGCGGCGACTGCGCCGAGTCGTTTGCCGAATTCCACCCGGACAACATTCGCGACACGTTTCGTGTGATCCTGCAGATGGCGATCATCTTGACCTTTGCCGGTGCGATGCCGGTCGTGAAGGTTGGTCGCATTGCAGGTCAGTTCGCCAAGCCTCGCTCCAGCGATACGGAAATCCAGGACGGCGTCGAGTTGCCTGCCTATCGCGGCGACATCGTGAACGCCTCGCCGTTCGACACGGTTTCGCGTACGCCGGAGCCCGAGCGGATGATGCAGGCCTATTCGCAGGCGGCGTCGACGCTGAACTTGCTGCGCGCGTTCGCGCAGGGTGGTTATGCCGACCTGCACAACGTGCACCGGTGGAACCTTGGGTTCATCGCAGGGTCGTCGTCCGTCGAGAAATATCGTGCGCTTGCGGACCGCATCTCCGAGACGCTGGAATTCATGGAAGCGTGCGGGATTACGCCGGAGTCGACGCCGCAGCTTCGCACGACGGATTTCTACACGAGCCACGAGGCGTTGTTGCTTGGTTACGAGCAAGCGATGACGCGCATCGATTCCACGACGGGCGATTGGTACGACTGTTCCGCACATCTGCTTTGGATCGGCGACCGGACGCGCCAGCTGGAAGGCGCTCATATCGAATTTGCACGCGGTGTGAAGAACCCGCTTGCAGTCAAATGCGGACCTTCGCTGTCGAACGACGATCTGATCCGTTTGTGCGACGTGCTGAACCCCGCGAACGAGCCTGGCCGTCTGACGCTGATTGCGCGCTTCGGCGCCGACAAGGTCGAAGAGCACCTGCCGCGTCTGATCCGCGCGATCAAGCGCGAAGGACGCAAAGTCGTTTGGTCATGCGATCCAATGCATGGCAACACCATCAAGTCCTCCAGCGGTTTCAAGACGCGCCCATTCGACCGCGTTCTCAAAGAGGTGCAGGACTTTTTCGTCGTGCACCGGACAGAGGGAACGCATGCGGGCGGCGTGCATCTGGAGCTCACGGGCCAAAACGTCACCGAATGCACGGGCGGCGCCGCGGCGATCACGGACGCCGATTTGTCGTCGCGCTACCACACGCATTGCGATCCGCGGTTGAACGCGAACCAGGCGTTGGAACTGTCGTTCCTAGTTGCTGAGGGAATCCGCGCCGAGCGGTCCAAGCTGCCGCGGCCAGTCGCCGCGCAATAGCGGTCGCTGCTTGCCTCATCCGTTCGTTGGCGCCTAGCGTTTGCTGGGGGCAGACGGGGCCAAGCGGTTGAGACTCATCTTCGTGATCTGGTGCGTGGTGGGCTTGGGCCTGATCGGGCTCAAGGCTCATGTCGATCGCGCGCAGGTCAAATATTCGGATGTGGCCGTCAAGGCCGGGACTGCGACCTATTTCATCCCACGCGCCTACGTTGACGGTGACGGCTGGCGCGCGGATCTGATGCGCGTCGCCGGCTGCTGGGATACGCGCGAAGCCGGCGTCTTGACCGTTGCAGCGGGTGTGGCCGGTTGCGGCAGCGAGCGATCGCTGCATCTGCGCATTCCGGCGCGCGCGTTGGGCCCGGACGCGGACGTCGCCTTACGTGGCCGGCCGCTGGAGGCTGTATTTTGGTCCAACTATGCGCCACCGCGTGAGCACATGCCGCAGCTTGTGCACGCATGGGCCGGACACGACGAGTGGGCCGGGCGCTTCGTTGTGCAGCGCGAGGATTGGCAGCTTGTGAGGCTGCAGACTGTGCGTTCGCCGTGGGTGCCGCTGCTGAGCGCCGAGCCGCAGACAGGTGATCCCACGGAACTCGCTCAGCTTTATGCCGGACGCTGCTATCGCCCTGATGCGTTGAGCGACATCGGGATGACGTGTGCGGTCGCGCTGCGATTGGCCGGTGGCGCAGTCGTCGAGTTTGCGCTTGGCCCCGACGAAATCAGCCAGTTCGGGATGCTACGCGCCGCGGTGCTGGAACATGCGGCGTCGTGGGCGAGGCCCTGAGCCGACCCAATTCAGCGCGAAATGGTGTGATGCAGAAGCCCGCATCCCCGGCCAATTCGCGTGAGTCTGTCCGTTTTGCTTGACTGGTTAGGTTCGGGGTCGAGAATACGAGACGTGTCGCCTGGGAATGCGACGCAAATGGGGGTTTGACGAAATGGGTAAGACGCAAGTGCGCGCGACTCTGCTCGCGACAACGGCCGTGCTCACGATCATCGCGAGCGCGAATGCGGGCCCGAATTTGGTCGGGGATTCAACTTTCGAGTCCGGTGCCTTCGCGGCTGGCGTTGGTCGCTGGCAGAACTCCGGAGGGAGCGGTTTCAACACAATCGCCAATGTCGGGGCACCCAGTGCTCACTCCGGGACGTGGGTGTTTTCGGGCGGTTGTATCGGCGCAGCTTGCGTCGTCACCGGTCCAACCGGCGTGACAGGCGCTGGGACGATCAGCCAGGTCATTAACTTGCAGCCGGGTATCTACCAAGGCTCATTCTTCTATCGCAGCGTCGGCGGAAATCCCAATGCCATGGCGGCCAGTCTTGGCAACAATGTTGTGGTTCCGCTTCAAACCAACACGCCGACCAGCCTGACTTATCAGCCGTTTCCGTTTATTTCTGCGGCATCGGGGGGCGCGACCGCGCTTACGTTGGGCATTCGAAACAATCCGGGGGCCGACTTCATCGACGATGTTCGTCTTGAACTTGTCGACGACGGCGAAGGTAACAATATCGGCGCGGCTGCGCAGACGGTTGCGGTGCAGTCGTCGCGCGAGTTCCTCGATCGGTTGCAAGATCGTTTCAGTCACGCGGGCTCGCCGATCCAGATGGCGAGTGTTCGCGAGACGGTGCTCGCATCGGCGGGCGATACGACCTACGTCAACGCTGGCGGCAAGTATCGCGCGTTCATGAGCGCGTTCGGCAGTCAAGGCGATTGGGATGACTCATCCACGTCATCGGAACGCCGTGGCTTGAGCGCCGGTTTCGAACTCAGTGCAAGTGCCTCGCTTGACCTTGGCATCGCGGTTTCGCTGAGCCACGCTGACTTCGATACACGCACGGCCTTTACGCGCAACGACGGTGAAGCGCACGAATTCCTGGGTGCGGTCTATGCGCATTGGAGCCCGTCTTCGATGCCGATCTATTTCAACTTGATTGGCGGCTATGGTCAGAGCAGCAACGACTTCTCGCGAACGAGCCTCGTGGGCCTGGGCTCTGTGGGCGCTCAAGACGTCGACTCATCGCAGTGGTTCGGTAGCGCTGAACTGGGCTGGGATTGGGCTGTATCGCCGAGCTTGATGCTCACACCGTTCGCGCGCCTCGATGGCGCTACCATCGATCAAGATGCCTACAGCGAAGTTCAATCGCCGGGCTCGTTGCTGATACCAGCGGTCGTGGGCGGCCGGGACTTCGATGCTGCGCGGTCGGTTCTGGGCTTGCGCGCGGCGGTCGACCTCAACATCGGCCGAGGCGCCAAGTTGGGCGGCAAGGTCGGCTGGGCTCACGAGTTCGAGCAAGATCGCTTTGTGGTCTTTACAGAGACCACTGGGCCCGTTTCGTTTACAGGTGTCGCGGGTGCGGCGACACCGTCAGAGGACTCGCTCGTCGTGGGCGGAAGCGTTGAGGTCGCCGTTAGCGACGAGGCATCGATTTACGCCGGTTACAACGGCGATTTCGGCGACGAGCAGGAAATTCACGCGGGCGAAGTTGGCCTGCGCGTGACCTGGTAGTCCGCAGCGTATTTGCGAGTTGCGTAGGGCGCGGTGTCTTCGGACGCCGCGCCTTTTTTCTATCAGGGGAGGCGAACGAGGCGACGGCCGAAACTTTCGCCGGTGAAGAGGCCGATGAAGGCCTTCGGCGCTTGCTCCAACCCATCAATGATTTCTTCGCGGTAGGTGAGTCTTCCTGCCCGAACCCACTCCGCCATCTGTGCGCGCGCTTCGTTGAACTGGACGCCATAGTCGTAAACGACCAAGCCTTCCATCTTCAGGCGTTGGGTGATGAAGGGCAGGGTGTGGCGGATGCCGCGCGGCTCGGTCGTGTTGTATTCGGCGATCTGGCCGGAGACGACGATGCGGCCGTGCTTGCGCATGTTCAGGATCGCGGCATCGAGCGTTTCGGCGCCGACGTTGTCGAAGTAGATATCGATGCCCTTGGGCGCCGCTTGTTTGAACGCTGCGGTGAGGTCACCTGCAGTTTTGTAGTTGATAGCGGCGTCGAAGCCGATCTCCTTTAGGTACGCGCATTTTGCGTCTGACCCAGCGAGGCCGATCGTCGTGCAGCCAAGGAGTTTTGCGATCTGACCTGCCGTGGCGCCGACAGTGCCCGCCGCCGACGAAATGAGAACGACATTGCCTTCCTTTGGTTTGCCCAGCTCGAACAGGCCGAAGAATGCCGTGAGGCCCGGGATGCCAAACACACCGATAGCGGCGGTTGGCTTGATCGCATCTTTGTAAATTTCGGGGTCGAGCGCCTGGACGCCTTTGCCGTCAGTGATGAAGTGGCTCTGCCAGCCGAATCCACCCCAAACGTGAGCACCTTCTTTGAATTTGGCATTGTGCGAGGCGAGGATCTTGCCCACGCCTGCGCTTTCGATCGTCTCGCCAAGTGCCAATGCCGGGGCGTACGAGTCACCCGAGAGGCGCGAGCGCATGCCCGGGTCGACAGATATGTGTTCGACCCGGATCAGCGCTTGGCCATCCTGGATGTCCGGTAACGTCGTCTGCTCGAGCTTGAAGTCGTCCGTTTGCGGAACGCCCTCAGGCCGCTTCGCTAAAACCCAACGCCGGTTCGCCGTCATCGCTTCACCCCAAGAAATCAAGCGTGAGCGAATCTTATCATCAAACGGCTTTGTCGGGACCGATCTTGACGAGGGCCTTGCCGAAATTTTCGCCCTTGAAGAGACCCAAAAACGCTTTCGGTGCGTTCTGTAATCCCTCCGTCACCGACTCCTGCCATTTCATTTTTCCTTCAGCGATGAGTTTGCCCATCTCCTGATGAAACTTCGGCAAAAGGTCGAAATGGTTCGAGACGACGAAGCCTTCGATTTTCAGGCTTTTCGGGATCGTCATGATGATGTTCCACGGACCGGGCGACGGTGTCGTGCTGTTGTACTGCTCGATCATGCCGCACACGGCGATGCGTCCGAAGCCCTTCATATGATTCAACGCGGCCTCAAGGTGCTTGCCGCCGACGTTTTCGAAATAGACGTCGATGCCCTTGGGGAACGCAGCGCCGACCGCTTTGTCGAGATCGGGCGTGGTCTTGTAGTTGATCGCCTTGTCGATCTTTGCCTCTTTCAAAAGCCACTGGCACTTCTCGTCCGACCCCGCGGATCCAACAACGTAAGCGCCGTGCGCTTTCGCGAGTTGGCAGACGATGGCGCCGACGGCACCCGATGCTGCCGACACGAAGACAGTTTCGCCGGGCTTGAAACCTGCAATCTTGAAGAGGCCCGCATAGGCGGTCAGGCCCGGCATACCGAGCGCGCCGAGGAAGCTCTGCACGGGCGCCAGCTTCGGGTCGACCTTTTGCGGCATGGCTTGCATGCCGACGACGGCATATTCACGCCAGCCCAACATGTGATTCAGGTAATCGCCGACCGCGAAGTGAGCGCCTTTGCCTGCCGCGATAACTTGGCCGATGGCGCCGCCTTGGAGGGCCTGTCCGATCTGGAACGGCGGCACGTAGCTCTCGCGGTCGACCATGCGGCCGCGCATGTATGGGTCGACCGACATCCAAACGTTGCGGACCAGAACTTCGCCGTCTTTCGGTTCACCAACAGGTGCTTCGACGTACTCGAAGTTGTCGTCCGTCGGCAGGCCGGCGGGGCGGCTCTTCAAACGGATTTCGTGGCCTTTGAGATTGGTCATGGGGGAGGTGCTCCAAACTTTGTGGATAAAGGGGTGGCGTCAACCATGACATTGGCCTGGTTGCTTCGTCAGGAACAAGGGTAGGGCGTGACAAGGCTGCAATATTTCTTGATGCACTGCGGCATGCCCGCCTGTGGTGCGAAATTCCTAATGCGGTAATGATCCGCGCACGTGTGAGTTGCGTTGAGTGGCGGAACTATCGTGAGCTTACTTTCAGACGTTAATCGCGAGATCAAAGCAGGTGTCATCGGCGCCGGCGCGTTCGGTCGCCTGCATGCGCAGAAGTATGCGAGTACGCCTGGTGTGAAGCTGGTCGGCATCGCCGACGCTGACATTGCCCGTGCGCAAACGCTTGCGAACGATTTCATGGTCACCGCGTTTCCGGGTTGGCGCTCCATTCTGCCGCACGTCGAGATCGTGACGATTGCAGCGCCTGCGCGCTTCCACGGCGAGATCGGCGTCGGGGCGTTGAATGCGGGCAAGCATGTCTTCATCGAGAAGCCGCTGGCCGCGAACCTTCGCGAGGCGGACGCCTTGGTGCGCATGGCGGAGCAGCGCGGATTGGTGCTGCACACCGGGCATCAAGAGCGCTTCGTGATGAAGCATTTGGGCCTCTTCGACGGCAATGTGAAGCCGCTCAAGATCGAGTGCCATCGGGCGTCGCCGTTTAGCCCGCGCAATACGGATGTGAGCGTCGTGCTGGACCTTATGATCCACGACATCGATTTGGTGCATCAGCTGAACGCGTCGCCGATCGCCGAGATGCGGGCGAGCGAGCGGTTCGTCAGCGCCCGTTCGGACGAAGTTTCGGCAACCATGACGCTCGAAGACGGCATGGAAGTCGAGTTGTTCGCAAGCCGGATGGCGGATGCGCGGAAACGCTTCATGCGCGTCGTCTATCCGGACGGCGAGATTTACATCGACTTCCTGACGCGCGAGATGACGAATTCGACGCCGCGAAAACTGAAGCCCCTGGGCAGCGCTTCGAGTGACTCCTCACTACCCTGCCCATCGACCGATCCGCTTGGTCATGGCGTGGCGCAGTTCGTGCGCTCCGTTCGCCAGGGACTGCCCGCTTCGATTGCGCCGCGCGAGGCGCGCCGGGCGCTGGAAACCGCGCTCTCCATCCTGGACGCCGCAAGGCTGCCGCAGAAGAGACTGGCTCATGCCTGAAGCAACGAATGCCTCAACCCGCACCGCGCAAGCGGATGCGGGCCCGATCCGCTTTTTCGATTTGGAAACGCCGAAGAAGATGCTTCGTGCGGATATCGAGAAGCGATGGCAGAAAATTCTCGACCACGGCGCGTTTATCGGCGGGCCGGAAGTTGGCGAGCTTGAGGCGGCGTTGGCCTCGGCTACTGGGGCCAAGCACGGGCTTGCGGTCGCGAGCGGCACGGACGCCCTTGTGATCGCGCTCATGGGTGAAGATGTGAAGGCGCATGATGCGGTCTTCATCCCGGGCTTTACCTACAATGCGACGGCGAATGCCGTGCTCGTCGCCGGAGCGACGCCGGTCTTCGTGGATGTCGACGCGCACACTTGCAACATCGACGTCGCGCATCTTGAGGCGCAAATCGAAGCGGTGATCCGCGAGGGTAAGTTG
>JANLXP010000515.1:0-1160 GCA_031365165.1 Alphaproteobacteria bacterium | reverse complement strand
CCCAAGGGGCTCGATTGGATTTCACTTGTGCGTTCGTCAAAACCGTTGATCGCGGCGGTGAACGGGCCTGCCGTTGGCATCGGCGTGACGATGATCCTCCCGTTCGATGTGATCATCGCGTCGGAAGCCGCGAAGTTCGGTATGGTGTTCGTGCGCATGGGAATCGTGCCGGAGCTTGCTTCCACGCATTTTCTTGTCAGCCGCGTGGGCTATGGCCGGGCAAGCGAATTGATGCTGAGCGCGCGCCTTATCGATGGCCGCGAGGCGCGCGAGATCGGCCTTGCCGAATATGTCGTGGCGCCCGACGCGTTGCTGCCGAAGGCCTTCGAGATTGGTAAAGCGATCTCGGCCAATCCCGATCCGATGCTGCGCATGACGAAAGAATTGCTAACCAAGAATGCGTGCGAGCAGGATATGGCCCTGGCGCAACGCCGCGAAACTGAGCAATTGCGCGCTTGTTGGGCGACACCAGAACACAAGGAAGCTGTGCAAGCCTTCCTGGACAAACGCCCCGCTCGTTTCCGATAGTAGGCTTCAAGTACGGGGTTTCGCATGCAGGACGTTTCCATAGTCGCGACGGCAAGCATCTTGCCGGACATCGTCGTCACGAACCGCGATATCGGTCAGCGGCTGATCGACGGCGCGCATGCACGCAATGTGCGGGACGCGGGTGCCGAAGATACGGCGCGGCAACGTGCGGAGCTGATCGAGCAGAAGACAGGCTTACGCGCGCGGCGGTTTTTTTCGCCGGAAGAGATGCCGGTCGATGTGGCCTACGCTTTGCTTGAGAAGATGATGGATGACAGCGCGTGGGCGACGCTCGATGCGATCATCGTTTCATCGTCTTCGACGCAAGGGTTTCCAGGCATTTCGCAGCAGATCGTGGCGGTTGCGCGCGAACGGCACGGAGCTCTGGCAGATCCCTTCGTGCTCGACATTTCGAGCAACGCATGCACCGGGTTCATGTACGCGCTGACGGTCGGCAAGAGCCTTGTGCAGGCGATGGGGTACCGGCGGGTTGCTTGTATTGCCGTGGAGTTCTCTTCGCGTTGCATCGCCTATGACCCGAAGGCATTCGGCATTTCGACGTTGTTCGGTGATGCCGCGGCCGGCGTTTTGCTGGAAGCGGGCACCGAAGGCTTGGCCACGATCAAGCACAC
>JANLXP010000512.1:0-13507 GCA_031365165.1 Alphaproteobacteria bacterium | reverse complement strand
TGGTCAGGGCTCGCGTACGAGATCGTCATCAATTCAAACCCGTGTATCGCCTATCTGATGGAAGAAAACACCATGACGATGCAGGCGCTCGTCATGGCGCACGCATGCTTTGGGCACAATCACTTCTTCAAGAATAACTATCTGTTTCGGCAGTGGACGAACGCCGAGGCGATCCTCGATTACCTCGCGTTCTCCAAGAAATACGTCGCGGCGTGCGAGGAAAAGTACGGTGCTGAGGCCGTGGAGCAGGTGCTGGATTCGGCGCATGCTCTGATGGAGCAGGGCGTGTTTCGCTATCGCCGGCCGCCGCGGCCGTCGCGGGCGCAGCGCGAAGAACGGTTGCGGAAGCGCCAGCAATACGAGGAAGAGAGCTTCAACGATCTGTGGCGCACGCTGCCGGGCACCGCACGCGACATGAGCGCGGACTTGGCCGCCGTGGACGAGGACGAGGTTGTCGGTCCACAGGCGCCGATGAACCTGCCCGAAGAGAACTTGATCTACTTCCTGGAAAAGCACTCGCCGGTGTTGAAGAACTGGCAGCGCGAGCTGCTGCGCATCGTGCGTAACGTGGCGCAGTATTTCTATCCGCAAATGCAGACCAAGGTGATGAACGAAGGCTGCGCCACGTTCGTGCACCACTACATCATGAACGCGATGTACGACCGCGGGCAGATCAGTGAGGGGTCGATCCTCGAGTTCCTGCATTCGCATTCGAGCGTCGTGATGCAGCCCGGATTCGACGACTCGCGCTATTACGGGATCAATCCCTATGCGCTCGGCTTTGCCATGATGTCCGACATCAAGCGTATGTCGGAAGACCCGACGCCGGAAGACCGTGAATGGTTCCCGGACGTTGCCGGCAAAGGCAATTGGCGCGAAGTGTTGAAGCACGCGTGGGCGAATTACCGCGACGAGAGCTTCATCCAGCAGTTCCTAAGCCCGAAGGTGATGCGCGACCTGAAACTCTTTGCGGTGCGCGACAAGACGGAAGACCCGGTCTACACCGTTGCCGCGATCCACAACGAGCTTGGCTATCGCAAACTGCGCACGTCGCTCGCGCGGCTCTACGATCTTTCGACGCATCAGCCGGACGTCCAAGTGGTGGGCGCCAATCTTGCGGGCGACCGTACGCTGACCTTGCGGCACAATCGTCATCGCGGCATTCCGCTTGCGCAGAACACGAAAGACGCCGTGCTCAAGCACATTCGCCGCTTGTGGGGCTACAACGTCGTTCTAGACGAGCCTGAGGCGTAAGCGCGTCTACTGCGACGAGTTCGGCGTCACCACAATCTTGTACACGTACTCAGGCGTCGAGAGGCCGGTCGTACGCTGCACGTAGTATTCCGTGCCGGCGACAACCGCGATCGCCGCCAGCAGCGACCACGCAATCCAGTCACGATAGTAGGTGCGACGCATAGTGGTTTCTCCTCGGTGCGAGTGCATCGTTACGCAAACTGAGAAACACGATGTCGAACGCAATCCTACGCTCATGCGGTTAGGGCGCAAGCGGTGCGGCGCAAGTCGCTTCGCAGATGCAATGCGGTCTTAAGCGCGTTCGCTTTCGCGCGGGCGGATCAAGAAATGGCCGTGGAGCGCCGCAATCGGACGCGTGTGCTCGTCCTGCCAAGCTTCGGCGCGCACATTGCACACGCGTCGGCCGTGCTTGGTCACGATTGCGCGCGCGTAAGTATCGACCGGTTTGCCAGAACGCAGGTAGTCGATGCCGATGTCGACGGGCTTCGGCAGATCTTCGCTTTCGGCTTCCATCATCAACTGAATGACCGCTGTGACTTCCAGGAAGGCGCCGAC
Organism: Alphaproteobacteria bacterium; assembly: GCA_031365165.1. Lineage (GTDB taxonomy): Bacteria > Pseudomonadota > Alphaproteobacteria > Micropepsales > Micropepsaceae > SZUA-430. Next base: position 11,698 of record JANLXP010000512.1, on the reverse strand, counting down.
CACGCCGCCGTGAAGTGCAGGCAACACGGGATTGCCGATCAGCCTCTGGCTGAAGCGGAGGATCGTGGTCAGTTCAGTTCCTTTGCGATCGACTTCGATGCCGAGAAACTTGCAGTAGGGAATCGCGTCGACCAGTGCTTGTAGGTCTGGTTTCTTGCCTTCGGCGGCAGCGCGGCGAATGAGGTCCATCACTTGTCTCCCGCACCGGGCGCGTTTGCGCCGCGCTGGCTCTTCGTGCCGAGCATGAAGGCAGCTGCGCAGGTTGCGATGGGGTCGGTGCGGTCGGTGTGGTAAGCGACGCCGCGTGCAAACGCGATGTTCTTCGTCACTTTGTAGCACTCGGCGAACGCGAAAATGTCTTCGCCCGGATTTGCGGCCTTCATGTAATCGATCCGCAGATCAAGCGTCGCGATCTGGCCGATCAACCTCGTCTTCGATCCCACGGCGATGCCGCACGCATTGTCGAGCAGCGCGGTGATGACGCCGCCGTGGATCACGCGCGTGTCAGGGTTGCCGACAAGGTGTTCGGCGTAGGGGACCTTGCACACCGCCTCACCGGCCGCGAGTTCGACGACCATGAGTTGGAGCGCGGCTGCGTGCGGGACGCCGGCCAGGACGAAGCCAGCTTTGTGTTCGGGAACGTTCGAGGGCAAATCGCTCATCAGCGGAATGGATGCTTGGGCGGCTGGCGCTGTCAATGGCGGCGTTGGCTGTGGCACTTGGCGCGTCGGCGCGCGCGGTAAGGTCAACGCCTGCGAATTCTTTTGACTGTGCGCAGGACAGGTGTCCAATCGGTCGGTGGGGACGCGTCGGGGGGCGCGGCAGATGGGGCGTGCGGTTTGGGCCGCTGCATTGGCGCTCTCGTTGAGCGCGGCGCAAGCGGGCGAGTACACAATCAAGTCGTTCCGGTGGGATGAGGACTATTCCTACCTCGCGACACATGCGCCTGCGGACGACTTCGAGGCGCTGAAGTTCATCGCGTTGGACGATGCGCGCGACGCGTGGCTGACGCTTGGCGCCGACACGCGGCTCAGGGCGGACTTGATCGAGAACGGCAGCTTCTCGCTTCGGCCTGGCGGCGATTACACGACTGTGACGACCCGCGTGCTGTTTCATACCGATTGGCACTTCGACGATTCGTTGCGCGCATTTGTGCAGCTCGGTTTTCACGATGAGAACGGGCGCCGGCCGCGGGCGCGCTCGTTCGATGAGGGCGCGATCGACTTGCAGCAGGCATTTGTCGATCTCGATTTGGCAGATGGTCTGCGCGTGCGCGCAGGGCGCCAAGAACTGCCGCTCGGAAATCAGCGTCTCTCGGACGTGCGGGAGGGCGGCAACATCCGGCGCAGCTTTGACGGATTGCGCGTCGACGCCAAAATCGATGATGTGAAACTTACCGTGTTCGCCGCCTCGCCGGTTGCGAACGGGCAGGAAGACTTTGATGACGAAGCCACGCAGGGCGAGGCGTTCTACGGGCTCTATCTGACGGCACCGTTGCACTGGACAGGCGGTTCGGTCGACGCGTTTTGGCTGGTGCGCGAAAAGCCCAACTCGGTGTTTGCGGCAGGCGTTGCGGACGATGTCCGGTCAAGTGTCGGCGCGCGTTTGTTCGGTGCGTCGGGTGCTTGGGACTATGACGTAGAAGCATTGGGGCAATTCGGGACGTTCGGGGCTGACGACGTGCGTGCTTACGGTGCCAGCGTCGATATCGGGTGGAAGGCGGCTACTTTGCCCTGGAAGCCCCGCTTCGGCGTCCGTTTCGATTTGGCGAGCGGCGACAAGCGCGCCGGCGACGGCGAACTGCAGACGTTCGACGCGCCCTATCCCAACTTCTCGTATCTGTCGGCCAGCAGCGCGTATTGGGCTGGGAATGCGTGGTCGTTGTTTCCGTTGATGACAGCGACGCCGCGGGACGATCTGACGTTCTATCTCGGCGCGCAGTACATGGCACGGCTGGAAGCTTCGGACGCGTTCTACTATCAGCCACAAATTCCGATCGCCCTTCCTGGCACCGACGCGCATGGCGTGATGACGCAGATTTACACGCGGCTGCGGTGGGAGCCGACGCTGCATTGGGTGGTGTCGGCGACCGCGATCTATCAAGCGGCAGGTGTCGCCACGAATGATGTGGGCAGTGAGGACACGTTCATCGGGTCGACCAGCGTGGCCTGGCGCTTCTAGTTAAGAAGGTTACCGGCGCCAAAGCCGCGACGGCTGGTGAAAAGTTGACGGCGCGTCACCCATCCCCGATAATGCTCCGTGGGCTGAACAAAGCTTTGGGGACTTATGCCTGTCACGCCGCGCGCGCCCGATCCGCGCCTTCCTAAGACGTGCATCATCGGCGCCGGATCGAGCGGGATCGCCGTCGCCAAAGTGTTTTCCGAATACGGGATTCCTTTCGACTGTTTAGAGAAGTCCGACAGGATCGGCGGCAACTGGGTCTTCAAGAATTCGAACGGGATGTCGTCGGCCTACCGGTCGCTGCACATCAACACGTCGCGGGACAAGATGGCCTATTCGGACTTTCCGATGCCGTCGAGCCTTCCCGACTATCCGCACCATGAACAGATCGCGGCCTATTTCGATTCCTACGTCGATCACTTCGGGTTTCGCGATCGCATCACGTTCGATTGCGGAGTGAGGCGCGCAGAGCGGACGAGCGACGGATTGTGGTGGATTACACTGGAGAGCGGGGAGCAGCGGCTCTACGACGCGCTCGTCGTGGCGAACGGTCACCACTGGGATCCGCGCTTGCCGGAGCCTGGTTACCCGGGCGCATTCGACGGTAAGCAGATTCACAGCCACGCCTATATCGATCCGCGCGAGCCGTTGATCTGCCGCGACCGGAACGTACTTGTCGTGGGTTTCGGGAATTCGGCGCTCGATATTGCATGCGAGCTTGGCCACAAGGGTGTCGCGAAGAAAGTGTTTCTGTCGCAGCGGCGCGGCTATTGGGTCGTGCCGAAGTACACGGCTGGCGAGGTGCTCGACGCGCAGATCGCACATCCGAGCAAGGATCCGGCTTGGACACAGCGTTACCTGCCGTCGAACTTGCTTCGCTGGCTTGCCGAGAAGCAGCTTGAATCCACCGCCGGGCGTCCGGAACAGTTTGGGCTGACGGCCCCCGATCACGCATTCCTGTCGACGCATCCGGCAGTCAGCCAAGAGCTCTATGTTCGGATCGGCTCCGGCGATATCATGCCAAAGCCGGACGTTCGCGAACTGCGTGGCAAGCAGGTCGTGTTTACGGACGGCAGCGCCGAAGACGTGGACATCATCATCTGGTGCACGGGCTACAAGATTTCGTTCCCGTTCTTCGACGAGGGGTTGATTGCGGCGCCTGGCAACGACGTTGCGCTGTGGAAACGCATGATCGATCCGCGGTTCTCGAGCCTGTTCTTCGTAGGTTTGGTGCAGCCGCTCTGCGCCATGATGCCGATTGCGGAGGAACAGGCGAAATTCCTTGCGCACTATCTGACCGGGCACTATGCGGTTCCGCCGGTCGAGATGATGAATGCGGAGCGGATGGAGATGCACGAGCGCGTCAAGCGCGGTTACGTGTCGTCGCCCCGGCACACGATCCAGATCAATTGCGGGGAATACACGACCGATTTGCGTCGGGAGCTGGCGAAAGGGCGCAAGCGTGCGGCCGGCCATGGGTATATACTGCCCATCGAACCGCGGGTGATCCGGCCATCGCCCAGGCAGACGGTGGCGGCATGAGCATCGACCTCGACGCAAAGACCCGCGGCAAGCGCGAAGAAACGAAGGCGAGCAATCGCCAAGCGATCATCGACGCCGCGCGGCAAGTATTTGCAGAGTTGGGATACGGCGCCACGACGGTGCGCGATATCATCCGTGCCACGGACCTCGCATCCGGCACTTTCTACAACTACTTCAAATCGAAGGAAGAAGTGTTTCAGGCGCTTCAGGACGAGACCGCGTTGCGTGTCCGTCCCCGGCTGCGCGCCGAGCGCGTGCGCGCTCGCAATTTCGAGGAGTTCATCTCCGGTTCGTTCCGCACGTTCTTCGACTTCGTGAAGAATGATCATGCAACCTTTGCCACCATGCGGCGCAATCCCGAGATGCAGCGCGTGCGCATCGACACGCCGGAAGTCGTCGCCGGGTTCGATGAGTTGCGCGCTGACTTGGAGCGGGCGATCGAAAGCGGCGTGGTGCCCGATGCGGACCCGGATTTGCTGATGGCCTCCATCGTTGGCGTCGCGTTCGAGGTCGCCAATCACTTGGTTGCCCGCGAAGACCTTAGCGTCGACGATGCTGCGAAGTTCGCGACGGCCCTGTTCCTCGGCGGCGTGCAGGCGCTGCCGAAGCGGCGGCGCGGGTAGTTGCCGCGACGCTTCAGTCGCTCGTCAAAAATTCAACTAGCACCGCGTTGAACGGCGCGTCGGTCCATTGCGCCCACGGCGAGCGTCGTGGGCGTCGGATTGGGCTACCATTGCTCGTCGCAGTCTGCCTATCGTGCCGCTCACCCTAACCCAAGGCCGGTAGCTCAATGACGATCGATGTGGACGTGTTGGTTGTCGGGGCAGGACCGGTGGGCTTGGCGACGGCGATCGAGCTCGGGCATCGCGGGATCAAGGTTTTACTTGTCGAGCAGAACGAGCGCGGGGGCGTGGCACCGCGCGCCAAAACCACGAACGTGCGGACGCGCACGCATCTGCGCCGGTGGGGCATTGCGGACAAACTGGCAGCGGAGGCGCCGTTCTGCGTCGACTATCCGAACAATATGGTGTTCGTCACCAGCCTTGCCGGTTACGAGCTTGCGCGCTTCGGCAACGCGTTCAACGCGGCGCCGGTACGCTCCGACCTCTACCCCGAGCACGCGCAGTGGATACCGCAATATGCACTAGAGAAGGTGATGTTGGCGCACGCACGCACGTTGCCGGGCGTCGAGATACGGTTCGGCACGACGTTCCAGAGTGGGCGTCAGAGCGACACAGGTGTGGAGTCGGACCTTCTCGAAGGTGGTGCAGCCTTGCGCGTGCGTTCGCGCTACCTCGTCGGTGCGGATGGGGCGCGTAGCACGGTGCGCGAATTGATCGGCGCTAAAATGGAAGGGCGGCGCGGTCTTTCGCGGAGCTACAACATTATCTTTCGTGCGCCCGGACTTGCCGATGAGCATCAGCATGGACCGGCCGCGATCTATTGGCAGCTTGGCCGGCACGGTCTCAGCGCGATCGGTCCGATGGATCGCGACGATGTTTGGTTTTTCATGCCGCGCCTCGCCGAGGGTCAGACGCTGAGCCACGACGAAGCGGCTGCGTTGATCGCCACGCATACAGGCATCGACCTTCCCTACGAGGTCTTGAGCGCCGACAGTTGGAGCGCGAACGAGTTGATCGCTGACCGGTACAGCGACGGTCATATCTTTCTCGCCGGGGACGCCTGCCATTTGCATCCGCCGACCGGCGGTTACGGCATGAACATGGGTGTGGGCGATGGCGTAGATCTTGGGTGGAAGATTGCGGCGATGCTCAAGGGCTGGGGTGGGAACGAGCTGCTTGAGAGTTATGAGATCGAGCGGCGGCCTGTGCACCGCAAAGTGATCGAGGAGGCGGTTGTCAATCTCGGTGCGGTGGGGATGCCCCCGGCCGGGATCTCTGCCAACACGGCGGATGGTGCGCGACTGCGGCAGGCGATCGGCGCGCAAATTCAAGCGACGAAAGGGCGGGAATTTCACACACTCGGTACCGTGCTGGGGCTTTCCTATGAAGGATCGCCGCTCATCGCGCGCGAAGATGGCGAGGCGCCGCCGCACGATGGCGCCGTCTACAAACCTACGGCGCGCGCTGGTTCGCTGGCACCACACGCGTGGTTGCGGGACGGCCGCTCGCTCTACGATCTCTTCGGATCGGATTTCACATTGCTAGTGGCTGCGAACGCCGGTGCCGGCGAGGTGGCGCAGGCGGAAGCGGACGCCACGCGCCTCGGCATCCCGCTCAGCGTTGTTCGGCCTGTTGGGATAGACGTAGCGGCGCTCTACGGAGCGCCGCTCGCTTTGGTTCGTCCGGATCAGCACGTGGCGTGGCGGGGTTCTTCGTGGAACCATCCGCTCACGCGCGCTGCCGGACGCGGTTGACGCGTTACCAAACGCGGACGCGCTGGTCCGGCGCCAGATAGAGCTTGTCTGTCGGCTTGATCGGGAAGGCCGCGTACCACGCATCCAGATTGCGCACAGTGAGCGCACGGTATTGCGCGGGTGCGTGCCCATCGTTGATCAAGCGCTGCCGCAATGCTTCCGGGCGCATGTAGGTGCGCCAGCTTTGCGCATAGGCGAGGAAGAACTGCTGGTCGCCGGTGAAGCCGTCGACCACCGGGGCTTCCTTGCCGCCGAGCGAAGCGCGATAGGCGTCGTAGGACGCGCCGAGGCCCGCGAGGTCGGCGATGTTCTCGCCAAGCGTTTGCGCGCCGTTCACGGCAAGATCGGGGAAGGGTTTGTAGCCGTCAAACTGCTTCGCCAGGGCTGCACCCGCAGCCTTGAATTGCTTCAGGTCGGCGTCCGTCCACCAATTGCGCAGATGGCCTTGGGCGTCGAACTGGGCGCCGGTGTCGTCGAAGCTGTGGCTGATCTCGTGACCGATCGTGGCGCCGATGCTGCCGTAGTTGACGGCGGCGGAGGCGGTCGGATCGTAGAACGGCGGTTGCAGGATACCGGCCGGGAAGTTCAGTGCGTTGAGGATCGGCAAGTTCACGGCGTTCACGATGTGGGGGATCATCACCCATTCGTGGCGGTCGATCGGTTTGCCAAGGCGTGCGCGTTGCTGCGCGTATTTGAAGCTCTCCGAACGCTCCGCATTGCCGACCGCGTCGCCGCGTACGACCTTGAACGCGGAATAGTCTTGCCACTTGTCGGGGTAGGCGATGCCGACGGTCAGCGTGGCCAGCTTGCGCTTGGCTTCCGCTTTCGTCTTCGGCGACATCCACGCCAGCGCGTCGATGCGCTTGCGGAACGATGCCGTGATGTTGGCGACCATCGTGTTCAGCTGCGCTTTGGCCGCCGGCGGGAAGTACTTCGTCACGTACATCTTGCCGACCGCTTCGCCGAGTGCGTCGTTCGTGGCATCGACGGCGCGCTTCCAGCGGGCCCGCTGCTCTGGCGTTCCTTGCAGCGTGGTGCCGTAGAACGCGAACGCTTCATCGGCGAAGGCTTTGGGCAGGATCGCCGCATTGTGATCGATCACGCGGAACGTCAGGTAATCTTTCCAGTCGTCGAGGCTTTCGCCGGCGGCGAGCGCTGAGGCGCCCTTCACGGCGCCGGGCTGCCAGACAATGAATGTCTTCTGTTTGTCGAGGCCGGCGGCGGTGAAATAGGCGTTCCAGTCGAGGCCCGGCGCTTTGGCGGCGAAGTCGGCGCGCGCCCACGGGTTGTTGCCCTTTTGGATATCGTCGCTGTCGCTGCGGCTGGCGTTGGTTTGGGCGATCTTCGTTTCGAGCGCCATGATGCGCGGCGCCTTTGCCTCGGCGTTCGCGACGCCTGCAAGCTTTAACATCTTGCCGATGTGCGCAAGGTAAGCGGTGCGCGCTTTCTTCATCGCGTCCTTGTCGGACACGTAGTACTCGCGGTCCGGCATGCCGAGCCCGCCTTGGAACAGGAACGGCGAATAGCGCGACGGATCTTGGAACGACGGCGAGACCCAGAGGCCGAAAATGTTGTCGGTGAAGAGGTCGGTCGCGTTCAAAATGTCGATATCGGCGCGCAGGTTCTCACCCAGATAGCGCGCGAGCGCGGTGCGGTCGCCGATTGCGGCGATCTTTGCGAATGCCGGCTTGAGCGGTGCGACGCCTTTCGCTTCGATGCCGGCTTCGTCCATGAAACTGGCGTAGAAGTCGCCGACCTTTTGCGCGTCAGAGCCGGGCTTTGCGCTCTTCGCAGCATCTTGGATCAGATCGACGGCGCGCTTCGACGTCTCTTCGCCCAAGATCGCGGCGCCGCCGTAGGAACTACGATCGGCGGGGATGGGGTGGCTCTTCACCCAAGCGCCATTCGCGTAAGTCCAGAAGTCGTCGCCGGGGGCGACGGCGGTATCCATTGCAGCGCGCTCGACGCCAGCGGCGAAGGCGGCAGTTGCTGATGTGGCGAGGAGTGCGGCGATCAAGATGCGGCGCATGGGCGTGCTCGTGTTGTGGTGGCGGATTGATAGACCCGTCCGGTCCAAAACGAAACCGCCCCGGACGTGGGGCGGCTTCGCTTTCTCGTGAGGACTAAAGCGACTGTGCGCCGCGGATCAGCTTGCCGGGGAGGGCGGTGGTCGGCTTCCCGTTCCGGTAGGTGATCTGGCCGGAAACGACGGTCGCATCGTAACCGTCCGCGTATTGCACCAAGCGGCGGCCACCGGCGGGTAGGTCGTAAGCGACCGTCGGGCGGTGCAGCGTCAGGCGCGTGTGGTCGATGACGTTGAGGTCGGCCTTGTAGCCAGGTTTCAAGAGCCCGCGGTCGAGGAGCCCGACGGCTTCTGCCGTGTCGCGGCTCTGCGCTTTGATCACCCATTCGAGCGGTAGCTTGTCGCCGCGGCTGCGGTCGCGCGTCCAGTGGGTCAGCATTGAGGTTGGGAAGCTGCCGTCGCAGATCATGCCGACATGCGCGCCACCGTCGCCGAGCCCTAGGATCGTGCCTGCGTGGCGCATCATCGCGAGTGACGGTTCTAAGCTGTCGTTTGCGTAGTTCAGGAACGGGAACAGGATCAGCGCCTTGCCGTCATCGGCGAGTAGCCAATCGTAGGCGAGTTCTTCGGCGCGCTTGTTTTGCCGGGTCGCTTGCGCGCCCAAGCTCATGTCGGGCGTGGGTTCGTAGTTCGGCGGATCGGCGAGCGGGAACATCTTTGCGAAGTTGCGCAACACGGCGCGCACAAACGGATTGTCGCTGGCTGGTTCCTCGGCGAGGAGGCGTGCACGCATTTCGGGTGTGCGCATCGCGGCCAAGCGTTCGGCGAACGGCAGGTCCGCTATCTTCTTGTAGCTTTCGTGCGCGGAGAACGGGTTCAGCGTGAGAGAGAGGCCGAGCAGCAAACCGACGGGGCGGCCGCAGACCTGCGCTTTCACCGGCAGCTTGTCGGCGGCGCATTGGTCGAGGAATTGCAGCAGCATTTTCCATGCGTCCGGTCCGCGGTCGCTTTGCGCGAGCGAGAACGAGAGTGGGCGGCCCGATTCCGCCACAAGGCGGCGGAGCATCGAGAGCTCCTGAGCGGGGTCGAGGAAATCGGAGACGACCTGCAGCACGCCGCGGTTTGCGGCCTTGAGGCCCATCGCGATACCTAAGAGTTCGTCTTCGGCGGCGGTCAGTGTGGGCGTTGGTTTGCCGTCGCTGGTGCGGTGGTTCAGCGTGCGCGAGGTCGAGAACCCCAATGCACCGGCTTCGACTGCGCCGCGCGCGATGCGGCCCATGGCGGCGATTTCTTCGGCGGTCGCGGGTTCGCGATCGGCGCCGCGCTCGCCCATCACATAGACGCGCAGTGCGCCGTGCGGGACTTGGGTTGCGAAGTCGATGTCGTGCGGGCGGTCTTCGAGGGCGTTCAGGAACTCGGGGAAGGTTTCCCAGTTCCATTTCAGGCCTTCGGTCAGAACGACGCCTGGAATGTCTTCAACACCTTCCATCAGGCGGATCAGCATGTCGTGGTCGCCGGCGCGGCAGGGCGCGAAGCCGACGCCGCAATTGCCCATCACGGCCGTCGTCACGCCGTGCCAGGACGACGGTGTCAGGCGTTCGTCCCACGTCGCTTGGCCATCGTAGTGCGTGTGAATGTCGACGAAGCCCGGGGTCACGATTTTGCCCTTGGCGTCGATCTCTTCGCGGCCGGAGCCGGTCACGCGGCCGACTTCGACGATGCGGCCCGCGTTTACGGCGACGTCGCCGTCGATGCCCATTGTGCCGGTGCCGTCGATGATCGTGCCGCCACGAATGACGAGGTCGTGCTGGTGAGACATGAGGCAATTCCTTCAATCGCGAGCTTCAAGAGGTTAACACGGGTCTCCGTGTCACCCAAACGCCTTGACACTGTGGCTGGCGCCCGCAATTTCGGCGCATGCAGAAGATGTTTGTACGCAGCCTATTGAGCTTGCCGGAAAGTTGGCTCGTCGCGGCGTCCGGGGGAAAGCCGATTACGATCGAGGGGCGCACGCTCGATCCGCGGCTGCAGTTGTTGGCGGCGATGGCAAAGCGCCAGCCGGGGCTCGAAACGTTGGCGCCGGCCGACGCGCGCAAGGCGGCTGCGTCGGGCTTGGCGATGCTTGATGGCGAGCCCGCGCACGACATCGATATCGCCGACATCGACATTCCAGCGAACGGACACGCGATCCGCGCGCGGACGTACAAACCGCGGCTCCCGAACCGGTTGGTTCCGACGCTCGTCTATTTCCATATGGGCGGCTGCGTGATCGGCGATCTGGATACGTGTCACGTGTTCTGCTCCGAGATTGCGTATCGCGCGGGGTGCATGGTGGTGTCGGTCGACTACCGCCTGGCACCCGAATATCGCTTCCCTGCGGCGGCGGACGATGCGCTGGCCGCGTTCCGCTGGGTGCGGGACAATGCGAAGGTGCTCGGCGGCAATCCGAACCGGGTTGCGGTTGGCGGCGATTCGGCCGGTGGGTATCTCTCGGCTGTCGTCTCGCAAGAGATGAAGCGCGCTAACGAGAAGCCACCGGTGCTGCAGCTTCTCATCTATCCCGTCGTCGATTGGCAGTCCGACACGGCATCGATGGTGTCGTTCGCCCAGGCCTATCCGTTGACGACGCCGGTCATGGATTATTTCCGCAAGCTCTATTTCGCCCATGCAGAGTCGGAGGTTCCGGATTTGAAGGCGTCGCCCGGGCGTTGTCAGGACTTGAGCGGGTTGCCGCCCGCGTTCGTCTATACGGCCGGGCACGATCCGCTGGTGGATCAGGGGCGGGATTACGCTGAGGCGTTGAAGATCGCGGGCGTGCCTGTCATCTATCGTTGCTATGACCACCTGGCGCATGGGTTCACGGCGATGAGCGGAGCGATCCCCGGAGCAAAGGCCGCGTTGTTCGAGATCATCGAAGATCTACGGCGGACGATCGGATGAGCCGGGCGCTTGTTTGTCCCGCGCTCGCCGAAGATTTTTCGACACTGAGGATTGAAGAGCGCACGCTGGCGCCGCCGGCGCGTGGCGAAGTGCGCGTGAAGATGCGCGCGGCGTCGCTCAATTTTCCCGACGTTTTGATGACGCAGGGCAAGTATCAGCTGAAGCCACCGCTGCCGTTCGTGCCGGGGATGGAAGGCGCAGGCGAGGTGACGGCGTTGGGCGAGGGCGTTAGCGGCGCGAAGGTCGGCGATGCCGTTGTCGTGGCCTCGCGCTTCGGGATGATTGCCGAGGAGGTCAATGTGCCTTCGGCTACGTTGCGGCCCAAGGCGGCCGCCATGTCGTGGGCGGAGGCTGCGAGTTATCCGGCGGCTTGGCTGACGGCTTATGTGTCGCTCGTGCGACGCGGATTGCTGCAGCGGGGCGAGACGCTACTCGTGCACGGTGCGGCGGGCGGCGTCGGGATGGCGGCGGTCGATTTAGGGCTTCTGCTTGGCGCGACCGTGATCGCGACGGCTGGCTCGCAGGAAAAGCTCGACGTGTTGAAGGCGCGCGGCGCGCATCACGTTATCGACTACACAAGGGGCTTTCGCGACGAGGTGAAGCGCCTGACGAACGACCGCGGCGCCGACGTGATC
>JANLXP010000487.1:0-17618 GCA_031365165.1 Alphaproteobacteria bacterium | reverse complement strand
TGTTGCCCTGCCATTCGAGCCGCCCGTTTTGGGCCGAAAAGCCGAACGTCATTTGTGTTGGGATGGTCTCGACGTCGAGCTTTGCGAAGAGCGCGGTCAGGTTTGGGTAGTTGAGTTCGTTGTAGACGATGAAGCCGGTATCGACGGGGATCGTCGTGCCGTCGTAATCGACATCGACGGTGTGGCTGTGACCGCCGATGCGGGCTTGTCCCTCATAGACCACGACCTCGTGGTCGCCGTTCAGCGCCCACGCGGCGCCCATTCCGGCAATACCCGATCCGACAACAGCGATCCGCATCGTGCGCTAAGGCTCCGCTTGGGCTTCACTTCCCAAGCGCGTGTCGCCTGAGCGTTAGGTTCCGAGAGGTATACGAGGGGTACTGCGAGTTGGATGGGTGGGTTTTTCTCTATGGCTTGCGATGGCGGTCACGCGTCAGTGTCTACGACGGGCGCATCCACGGCGCCTGCTTCCATGAAGCGCTTCGTCATGCCTTCCAGGGTCGTCAGGCGACGGGTCTTTTTGAGTGGGTCCTCGGCGGTAATATTGATGCCGCGCAGAACCCGGCGCAGCACGGCCCCGGTGTCGAGGCAGGTGTCCACGTCGATCAGGTTGAGGCAGGCCGAGTCTTGCTCGAACGCACCGAAGGCCGCGAGCGAGGCACTGGTGACGTCGGTCAGGATCGCGCGGTTGACGCCACCGTGGGCGACGAGCAGCAGCGTCTTCCAACTGGGATCGTTCGTAATGGTGGTGAAAGCGGGTACGACGCGGTCGACGAACGCCTGAAACGGTTCGCCCCCGGCGTAACAAGCGCCGGGTTCGCTGGCCTGGAACATCGCGTAGGCGTAGTCGACGGGACTGAGATTTGCGCGCGCGATCGGGTCACCGCCGCGGATCTCTTCGAGTTCGGGAACGATTTTGACCTCGAGCTTGCGCTCGCCCAGCACGATTGCCGCCGTCTCGCGCGTGCGGCGCAGGCCCGAACAGATCGCATGATCGAAGGGAACGTCGGCCAGGAGTTCACCCATCGCGGCCGCTTCTTTGCGCCCGCGTTCCGTTAACGGCACTACGCGCGAGTCAGGTGCGCGTGTGCCGTCGGGGCGAACGTATTCCGCCTCCGCGTGGCGCATAAGATAGATGCGCCGGCGGCGCGACCGGTCGAAGGGCAAGGTCATGTCCATCGACCGTTCTTAGCACGGTTTGGGATCGGGCCAAGGCCGGCCCGGGACACTCACTGCTTCAGAAATGTCTCGCTGTGCGCATGACATTCCCAACCGTTGGTCCCGCGAATCCAGGTTGAGCTGTCGGCGGCGTGCAGTTCCTGTTTCTTGCCGCTCATCGTGACTTTCTGCTTCACGGTGTAGGCAATGATCGCGACGTCCGGCGTTGGGGTTACCACTTCGATGTCATCGAAATCGTATGACTCCAACGTCCAATCGCCTTCTTCCGTCATCGTTTTCATTTTTGCTTTCGGGATTTTCGCGACGCCACGCGCGCCAGTCACCAACGCGGCAGCACCAGAAAGTTGCGCGGTGCTTTTGCCGTCCTTGCGCTTCATCGCGTTCCAATAATCCTTCTCAAGCGCGATGATTTCATCTTTGGTTGGCGTACTCATTGGTTACTCCTTTACTGGTCGTTGCTCGGTTGAATCACGATTTGCCGCGCACCGCGGCTTCAATCTTCGCGACGTCGATTTTCTGCATCGGCATCATCGCTTCAAACGCGCGCTTGGCGATGTCGCCGCCGGCGGCCATCGCCTCTGTCAAAACCTTCGGCGTGATCTGCCACGACAAACCCCATTTGTCCTTGCACCAGCCGCACTGACTTTCCTCACCGCCGTTCTTGACGATGGCGTTCCAATAGCGGTCGGTCTCCGCTTGATCGCGCGTCTCGATCTGGAAGGAGAAAGCCTCGCTGTGCTTGAACTCCGGCCCGCCGTTGAGGCCGATGCATGGAATTCCAAGCGCGGTGAATTCGACGGTTAGAACGTCGCCCTTTTTCCCGCTGGGATAGTCGCTGGGCGCGCGGTGGATGGCACCCACGCTGCTATTGGGAAATGTCGCTGCGTAAAATTCGGCGGCGTCCTGGGCGTTGTGATCGAACCAGAGGCAAATCGTGTTCTTCGTCATGGGTCACTCCTTCGATGGAATTCACCCAACTTGTTGCGGAGGATGCAGCGGTGGGCGCGCGCGCTCTATAATCGCGCGCTTGGGTATGAGGGACAACGCAACACGCGCAATTCAGTTCCGAAACTGGAGAAGTTCCGGACTGTGTTTGGAGGATGCGGTTCGGTGGGATCTGAGGTCCAGTTTCGCCAACGGTTTTGGCGAGCGCTCGTTTTTCCAGGAAGCATTGTTCGCTGAGAAAAACTGAGTGGCTCCCCGGGCTGGATTCGAACCAGCGACCATCCGATTAACAGTCGGATGCTCTACCACTGAGCTACCGAGGAACACGGAGGAAGGTGAAACCTTCCCCGACGGCAGGGGCGTGCCTATATCAGAGCGTCGTTAATGGCGAAAGAAAATTTGTCCCGCCATCGGAGGTCCGCGCGTGTCGCATATCAAGGTCGGGCAATACCGCTTGAATCTGCCGAAGTCGAAGCTGGCGCGGCAGGCACTGGGCGGTGGTTTGGTCGCGGGAAGTGCGCTGGCAGTCTTGCCTGTTTTCGGGCTTTGGATGCTGCCGGCTGGCCTTTTGGTGCTCTCAGTGGATTCACCCCGCGTACGGCGGTTTCGGCGGGTCCAGGAGATCAAGGTGGTTCGCTGGTGGCGAACGCGCCAGACCGCGCCTAAGTCCCCGTCCTGACAAGAAAAAGGGGCCCGGCGAACCGGGCCCCGAAGTTGGGTAAATGGTGGGGTGTCTTCATGGGAAGACCTGGCCACATTGGCCGCAGGTGGTTAACAAATGGTTAACGACCTAGGCGCAAATCGCTGGTTCGTAGAAACGCATTTCAGACCTGACCTTGGCTTTGGCTCTTAAGTTCTTGCGCTGCCATCGCGTAGCCGCCGTCGCCGCCGTCAATAAAATGTATGTGGCCACCATCGTCTGTCGTGCCGACAAAGCACGTCATGAGCGCAGTCGATGCCCGATGAAGTCCAAAATCGATCAATCCGGCCGCTTTTGAGTATTTGAGAATCGACTCGATTCCGTCCGCTTCGCGCGGCGAACAGTCGACGACCATGCGCAGCGAGTCCGCAAACTTGCGGTAGTCGGAGTGCGAGGGCAGGGCGCGCAGGTAGTCCGTGCCGCTGAAACCGCCGATCGTCAGACCGGTCTTTTCCGAGATCAGGCCTAAGAGTGACTGGCCATAGACCTCGAACAATGTGCCGCCGAAGGCGCGTTCTTGGGTGGCGCCACGCGGCGGCCAGGCGGATTTCAGGTTCGATACGGCGACGGGGCATGCATCGCCCTTCAGCACGGCTTGAACGCGATCGTAGAGGTCGCGGTACGTGCGGGGCAGAAGTTCGCCTTGGTCCTTTGTCCGTACGATGACCGAGAGCATGACGCCGCGTTGTGATTCCAACGGCTTCCAGCGGCACGAGAGGCCGGTCAGATCCGCCTCCTCCGTCGTCGCGTCGGCGGTCAGGATAAATTCCGAAGCGTCCACCGACTTGGCGAGAGCATCGGCGCAATCGAGGCCACCGCCCGACATCATCGCAAGTTTGCGATTGGGCCCCAGCTTTTGATAGGCGAGCTTCACGTCCCGGCCTTGTGCGCGAACGGCTTTGAGCGGGATCAGTGCGCAGCGTATGTCGAGCGAGAGTGCGCCGCGCGCGACCAGCTGCACGCCTTTCAGTGCCTCGGTCGCCTGCGTTGCGAGGTCACCGGGCACCAGCACGGCGCCACCGTCGCCGCCAAAGGCAAATGGCAGGTCGCGACCCGGGCAGGCGTTTAGGATGCCCACGATGGTCGCAGCGCCCGCAAGGTTCACGTCCTTGTAGCGGCCTGCTTGGATGGCGCTGGTCGATTTGACGACGTCGCCCACGGCGACAAACCAGTCGCCGGGTACGCTGACGTAGTTGGCGGGGTCTAGGGTTTCGGCGAAACTTGTGACGGTTGGTGCGTCCAAAGGCGGTTCCGCAGGTCAGTTTGGCGCTGATGGAGGCCACGCCCGGAATTGAACCGGGGTACGAGGTTTTGCAGACCTCTGCGTAACCACTCCGCCACGTGGCCATCGACTTCAGCGCGAGGGCCGGTCGTATAGCAGAGCGCAAGGGTTAGGCAAACCGCGAATTCGGGCTAGAAGGACCGTGAACCGCTGTAGCGCAAGGAGATTGGCCGCGTGGAATTCTTGCCGTTGGATTGGCTGAAGGACCTGATCGAGGCTTATGGGCTTTGGATCGTCTTCGTCCTGATCATGCTCGAAAGCTCTGGCATTCCGATGCCGGGCGAGACGGCGCTCGTGACCGCTGCGATCTACGCGGGCACAACCCACAAACTTCAGATCGAGGAGGTCGTAGCCGTGGCTGCCGCGGGTGCCATCATCGGCGACAATTTCGGCTATCTGATCGGCCGGTGGATCGGGTTGCCGCTGCTGCAGAAGCACGGCCCCAAGGTTGGCGTCACGGCTGACCGGTTGCTGGTCGGGCGATACCTCTTTCATTTGCATGGCGGCAAAATCGTTTTCTTCGGGCGGTTCGTTGCGCTGTTGCGCGCGTTCGCTGCGGTGCTGGCCGGCGTCGATCGGATGCACTGGCCCTATTTCTTGCTGATGAACGCCCTTGGTGGAATCTGCTGGGCCGCGATCTTCGGGTTTGGTGCTTATTGGTTCGGCGAGCAGATCATGTCCGTCGCCGCGCCGGTTGGGATTGCGCTTTTGGCCGGTGCAGTCGTGCTGGCGATTGCGGGGACGCTGTTGATGCGGCGCTATGAGAAGCACTGGATCGTTGCGGCTCGCGCGGCGCTGAAGGAACCCGAACCTATTGGATCGTGAGCGTCAGGCGGAACCAGCCATACGCACCGTCTGCCATTAGGTTTGGATGGACGTCGAACACGTAGCGGCCGCTTGTCGGAAGCTGCACGCCGTTCGGTACGCCAGGACCGTCAACGTCGCCGTTCGGGTATTTGAGGACGGTGCGCAGTGCTGCACCTTCGAGCCGCCAATAGAGCCGCTGACCAGCGCGCGCCCGGAACGAGTAGGTGCAGCAGTCGACGTTTTGGCGCGTCCGGCCGGCGAGCACGACGGTGTTGGCGCCGGGCGCGATGTGAACCTGAATGGGGCAAGCGCGGCTGCCTTTGCATCCGGCAGCCGCAGGCCCTGCGAAAACGGTAGCGGCAAAAACGGCAAGAAGCGCAGCGCGGATCATCGATTGCTCCTGTTCGGTTCGTGGCCCAGGTTGTCACCAAGGCGAAGCGCCGATATAAGCGCGCCGTTCCTGGCAAATTTGTGGACTCCACTCTCATGCAAGACAGCGCGGCAGCCCGCCTCCACATGGTCGAAGGCCAGGTGCGCACGAACGACGTCACCGACAAGCGTATCACGGAAGCGATGGCGCTGCTCGAACGTGAACGGTTTGTGCCAGCCGCGAACCGCGCGCTCGCCTATGCCGATGTTTGCGTTGAGGTGAAGCCGGGCCGGTTCCTGCCCGATCCGCGCAGTTTTGCGAAGCTTGTTCAGCTTGCCGAGATTCAAGAAAGCGATCGCGTGCTCGATATCGCGTGCGCGACTGGGTACTCGAGCGCGGTGCTCAGCCAGTTGTCGGCCGATGTCGTCGCGCTCGAAGAAGACGAAGCGCTCGCAAAAGAGGCGACGGCAGCGTTGCGCTCGTGCCCAAAGCTTGGGCGGCTCTTCGGCATGGTGGGCCCGCATCTCGAAGGAGCGCCCGCACAAGGACCGTTCGATCTCATTTTTGTGAACGGTGCGGTTCATCAGGTTCCGGTTGCATGGACCAACCAGCTCAAGGAAGGCGGCCGGCTCGTCACGATTTTGTGCGACGGACCGGTAGGAAAGGCTAACTTCTGCGTGCGAAAGGGCGACGTGCTCAGCCGCCGGGTCGCGTTCGACGCTACTGTCCCCGTATTGCCCGGGTTCGAACGCGCCAAAAGCTTTGTGTTCTAAGGCTCGTTGCACGCCAAACGCGTGTTTTATTTTGCGCGGTAAGCTCTAATTTACCTGTGGGTAGTTAACTTCGTCCCGTGCTCGGGAAGGAGCTTTAGTATGCGTTTTGGGGTTGGTACCGGCATGTTCCGGGCGCCGGTTCGCCATGGGTTTCGTGCAGCGTTGCTCGCGACAGTCCTATGGGTTCCGCAAGCGGATGCCGACAGTCTGCAGGATGCGCTTGTAAAGGCGTATCAAACGAATCCGCAATTGTTGGCGGAGCGCGCGAATTTGCGCGCGAGCGACGAGGATGTCGCGCAAGCGATTGCGCAATGGCGTCCCCGCATCTCTCTCAATGCGGACTATTCGAAGATTCACGCGGAGTCGAAGACCGATGGTCTGCCGCGCTCGCTTGCGCGGACTGAGCCGTGGAGCGCCGACGTCACCGCAACGCAAACCGTTTTCGCGGGCGGACGCATTCTGGCGCAACGCCGGCAAGCCGATGCCTTGGTGAACTCGGGCCGCGCGCGTCTGCATTCGACCGAGCAATCCGTATTTCTGGGCACGATCTCGTCCTACATGAACGTCGTTCGCGACGAGTCGGTGCTGAAGCTCAATCAAACGAACATCGAACTGTTGAAGAAGCAGTTGGAAGCGGCGCAAGCGCGCTTCGACGTCGGCGAAATCACGCGCACGGACGTTGCGCAAGCGGAAGCGCGCTTGGCGGCAGGCCGGTCCAGCGAAACGACAGCCGAAGCGAATCTGAAGGTGAGCCGTCTGGCGTATGAGCGCGCCGTTGGCGAGGCACCTGGAACGCTGGATACGAAACCCGCGGTTCCCGTGCTGCCCGAAAGCGAAGCGCAGGCGCGCGAGATCGCAAACGTGCAGAACCCGACCTTGGTGGCCGCACGGGCGCAGGAAGATGCAGCGCGCTATGGGATCGACTTTGCGGTTGGCCAGATGCTGCCGACCGTGACGGTGCAAGCGAGCTATGGCCGCAGCGGTCAAGAGCGTGGGCCGGCAGAGACGATCGGTGACGATACGCGCCTCACTGCGACGGCGACGGTTCCGCTTTATCAGGGCGGCGCCGAGTGGTCCGCCGTGCGGCAAGCCAAAGAGTTCAACAACCGTGCGCGGCTGAACGTCGAGGACGCACGCCGGGGAACGGATGAGAGCGTGCAAAACGCGTGGGAAGCCTATCGCGCGGCCAGAGCCTCGTCCGAGGCGAACCGGCAGCAGGTGAAGGCGTCCGAGATCGCGTTCGAAGGCGTGCAGCAAGAGCTTGAAGTGGGCTCGCGCACGACGCTCGACGTGTTGGACCAGCAGCAGGAACTCTTGAACGCACGTGTGGCGCTGGTTCGTACCGAGCGGGACGAAGTTGTCGCGTCGTACTCGCTGTTGGCCTCGGTCGGCAAGTTGACGGCAACGGACTTGGAGCTGCCCGTGCAGGTCTATGACCCTGTCGAAAATTACGACATGCAGACGTGGCGGCCGCTTGGCGGGGCGACTTACGAAAAGTAAGGGTTTTCCGCTATTCACCTTGTTGCCAGACGGGGCCAGAGCGCTGTGACGCGACTACTGGCGTTTGGCGCGTGCATGGCTTAGTTTTGCGCCTCTAAAGGTGTGGGGCGCGAGTAGCGCGAAAGGGTTTTCGACACAATGCCAACGCCCACGGCGCAGCAAGAACCGACAATGGAGGAAATTCTGGCCTCCATCCGGCGGATCATTTCGGAAGATTCGGATCCCGGTAAGGCGGGCCCCGCCATGTCGGCGCAAGACGGCGGCGGCGAGGTTTTGGAGCTTACGAATATCGTGCACGACGACGGGTCGATCGGCTCTGCTTCGCAAGGCCCAACCGAACCGCGTATGGCGCGCCGCCCGGCACCGCAGCCTCAGCCGATGCCGTCGCGCCGCGAGCCCGAACCGATGCAGTTGCGCGATCCGCTGCCTGAGCCGCGCGTTGCGCGCCGGCCGACGCCGATGGCTTCGAGCGCGCCTGAACCCACCCGTCACATGCGTCCTCAACCGGAATTCAAAATGGCAGACAACAGCGATCGCGAAGGCATCTTGTCCAATCAGGCTTCGTCGGCCGTTACCAACGCGTTTGGTATGTTGAGCCGCGAGCGCGACGTTACCGTCGGCGGCAGCGGAGGCGCCAGCTTGGAAGACATGGTCCAACAGATGCTGAAGCCGATGTTGGCCGCATGGCTTGAACAAAACTTGCCGGAAATCGTAGAGCGCGTCGTACAAGAAGAAGTCGAGCGCGCTTCGCGTAACGGTCGCCGCCGCTAGCGGCATCTCTTAACACAAGCGTTTAGCTCGACAGGATTCGCGCGGGGCCGCCCAGGCCTTGCGCGTTCGTCGTTTATTGTTTTCAAGTCAGGCCCATGCTCGAAAAAACCTACACACCAAAAGACGTGGAAGACCGGCTTTACGGCGAATGGGAAGCGTCAGGCGCTTTTCGTGCCGGTAACAGGCCGAACGCGCAAACGTTCACGATCGTCATCCCGCCGCCGAACGTCACCGGTTCGCTGCATATCGGGCACGCGCTGAACAACACGTTGCAGGACATTCTGATCCGCTTCGAGCGCATGCGCGGCAAGGATGTGCTGTGGCAGCCGGGGTTGGACCACGCCGGCATCTCGACCCAGATCGTGGTCGAGCGGCAGCTGCAAGAACGCCAGACCTCGCGCATGAAGCTTGGCCGTGAAGAGTTCGTGAAGCGGGTTTGGGAGTGGAAAGCGGAATCGGGCGGCACGATCAATCGTCAGCTGCGCAGGCTCGGCGCGTCGTGCGATTGGTCGCGCGAGCGGTTCACGCTGGATGAGGGCTTGAGCAAGGCCGTCATCAAGGTGTTCGTCGCCTGCCACAAGCAGGGCTTGATGTACAAAGACACGCGGCTCGTGAACTGGGACCCGAAGCTACAGACGGCCGTGTCGGACCTCGAGGTCGAGAACATCGAGATCAAGGGGAACCTCTGGCACATCAAGTATCCGATCGATGGGACCGATCAGTTCATCACCATCGCGACGACGCGGCCCGAGACGATGCTTGGCGACACCGCAGTCGCCGTGCATCCGGACGACGAACGCTACAAGGCGCTCGTCGGCAAGAACGTGCGGTTGCCGCTGAGCGACCGTCTGATCCCGATCATCGCCGACGAATATGCGGATCCTGAGAAGGGCTCGGGCGCGCTGAAGATTACGCCGGCGCACGATTTCAACGACTATGAGGTCGGCCGGCGGCACAAGCTTGAGGCGATCAACATCCTCACGCTCGACGGCAAGATCAACGACCGCGGTCCCGCGGCCTATCAGGGGCTCGACCGGTTCGAGGCGCGTAAGCGCATCGTCGCCGATTTGGAGGCGTTGGGTCTGCTTGAGAAGATCGAGCCGGTGTCCCATGCGGTGCCGCACGACGAGAAGACGAAGACCGTCGTGATCGAGCCGATGCTGACCGAGCAGTGGTATTTGAATGTGAAGCCGCTTGCCGAGAAGGCGCTTGAGGCGGTGCGCGATGGGCGGACGGTGTTCGTGCCGGAGCGGTTTGCGGACACGTATTTCCGGTGGCTTGAGAATA
Organism: Alphaproteobacteria bacterium; assembly: GCA_031365165.1. Lineage (GTDB taxonomy): Bacteria > Pseudomonadota > Alphaproteobacteria > Micropepsales > Micropepsaceae > SZUA-430. Next base: position 8,004 of record JANLXP010000487.1, on the reverse strand, counting down.
TTCAGCCGTGGTGCGTGTCGCGGCAGCTTTGGTGGGGGCATCAGATTCCCGCTTGGTACGACGATCAGGGCAATGTGTTCGTCGAGGAGACCGAGGCGGCAGCGCTTGCCGCGGCGAAGGAGAAACACGGCCGCGACGTGACGCTCACGCGCGATCCGGACGTGCTCGATACGTGGTTCTCGTCGGGGCTCTGGCCGTTCTCGACCTTGGGGTGGCCGGACGACACGCCGGAGCTGCGCCGGTTCTACAAGACCGACGTGCTGGTCACGATGTTCGACATCATCTTCTTCTGGGTGGCCCGGATGATGATGTTCGGGTTGCACTTCACTGACGATGTTCCGTTCCACACCGTCTACATCCACGCCCGCGTCGTCGACGAGAAGGGGCAGAAGATGTCGAAGACGCGCGGGAACGTGATGGACCCGCTCGTGCTCATCGACGAGTTCGGTGCGGACGCGCTGCGCTTTGCGCTCGCGATTGCCGCCGCACCCGGCAAAGACCTGCGCATGGGACGCAGCCGCGTCGAGATCTATCGCAATTTCTGCACGAAAATTTGGAACGCTGCGCGCTTTTGCGAGATGAATGAGTGTAAGCGAACGGCGAACTTCGATCCGGCTGCGCTGACGTCCACCGTCAACCGCTGGGTCGTGGGCGAGTTGGTGCATACGCGGAACGCGTTGACGGCGGCGATCGAGGCGTACCGCTTCAATGATGCGGCGGGCGCGCTCTACGAGTTCGTGTGGAACGTCTATTGCGATTGGTATTTGGAGTTCATCAAGCCGATCCTCGCGGGTCACGACGGCGCACAGAAGGCCGAGACGCGTGCGACCGCCGCTTGGGTGATGGATGAGGTGCTGAAGTTGATGCATCCGTTCGTGCCGTTCCTGACCGAGGAACTCTGGCGGTTGACGGGTGAGCATGGGCCGAAGCGCGCGACGATGCTGATTTCCGCCGACTGGCCGCACTACGAGAGCATCCCGCACGACAAGGAAGCGGCGGCCGAGATGAATTGGGTCAAGGCGCTCATTTCCGAAGTGCGCTCGGTGCGGGCGGAAATGAACGTGCCGCCGTCCTCAAAGCTGCCGCTGATGCTGAAGACCGGCAATGGCGCCGAGATCGAATGGTTGGAGCGGCACAACGAGCTGGTGCTTCGCCTGGCGCGGTTGGAGACAGCGCGCGGCGGCGAGTTGGCCAAGGGCTCGGCGCAGATTGTGGTCGGCGACGGGACGGCGGGTCTGGCGCTTGAAGGCTTCATCGACTTCGCGAAGGAGAAAGCGCGGTTGTCGAAGGACAGCCAGAAAGTCGACGGCGAAATCTCGCGCATTGACGCGAAGCTAACGAACCAAGACTTCGTGACGCGCGCGCCGGAAGAGGTCGTCGAGGAGTTGCGAGAAAAGCGGGCTGAGTACGAGGCGCAGAAAGCGAAACTCAACGAGGCGCTCAAGCGTCTCGAAGTCGCTTAAGGCTCAAACAGCAGCTTGATGTAGTTGCGGTAGTGCATGATTTGCGCGGGCAGTGTCGCGCGTTCGTGCAGGGCTTTTGAGAGAATGATGCCGCCGTCGACCAGAGCGCTCAGTGCGTCGGCGAGCGATCCGAGATCGACCTCGAGTTTCGGTGGGTAGCGCTCGGCGATTCGTTCCAGATGGCCGCGAAAACGTGTCCGCCAAGCGAGGAATCCTTCCACGCTGAGGGCGCGCACTTCCGCATCGAAGAGTTGGTCCTGATACACGACGGCGGCGGCGATGCAGCCGGGATGCACGTCGTGGACATTGTTCATCAGTTCGGCGAACAGCTTTAGGCCGATCAGGAAGCTGTGTAGTGGATCATCGTGCAGTTCAGCGGCGCGGTTGAAGATGTCGTCAAGCTGGCGCTTGTTGTCGTCGAGGTAGCGCTGCATCAGCTCGCGCGCGAGGTCGTTCTTGTCCTTGAAGTGGTAGAAGAAACCGCTTTTTGTGATGCCGACGCCGGCGATCGACTCCTCGATCGAGGTCGAGGCGAATCCCTTTCGCAGCACAAGCTGCTCGGCGAGTTCGAGGAGCCGCTCGCGGTTGGAGGGTGGTTTTGGATTGGTGGCAGCGGTCATGCGGGACTGTACCATAGGTACACTTAACGCCGTTTGGCGCGTGACCGCGATCACGATGCGCAGTTTGGATGGCGCCTATCTTATTGATTGGCAACCACATTTGGCTTCGCGATGCCACCCTACCAAAGGACGGCTAGAGGGAAGCGTGGGCATTGAATAATTAGAGGGTCGTGACGCGTTGGGCGGTCTCTCAGCGCGGCGAATTGGGAGAGACGAAGTGAGCAACTACGACAAGCGCGGCAACCCCGTTTCTTACGGCGATAAATCGGCGATCGATCGGCTTGATCGGGCGGCGGATATGCTGGCGGCCTTCAAGGCCGATACGCTGGGCGAGATCGACGCGGTCATCGCGGAGCATCCCGATTTTGCGCTGGCGCATGCGATGCGGGCCGGGGCGCTCGCGACGGCGACCGACAAAGCGTTTGAGGGCACGGCGCTTAAGAGCTTGAAGGCTGCGGAAGGATTGGCGCGCAAAGCGAACGAGCGCGAGCAACTGCACATCACGGCGTGCCGGGCTTGGCTCGATGGGGATCTGGCGCGGGGCGTGGAGCTTTGGGGGAAGGCCTCGATGCTTTATCCGCGCGACCTCACGGCGTTGCAGCTTGCGCATGCGGGGGACTTCTTTCTTGGCTACGCGCACATGCTGCGCGATCGCGTGGCGCGGGTGTTGCCGCAGTGGGACCGCGACGTGCCGGGGTACGGCTTCGTGCACGGCATGTACGCGTTCGGGCTTGAAGAATCCGGCGAGTACGCGGCGGCCGAAGAGCATGGGCGGCAAGCGATCGGCGTGAACGCGCAAGATGGTTGGGCTGTGCATGCGGTCGCGCACGTGATGGAGATGCAGGGCCGCACGAAAGAGGGCGTCGCATTCCTGGCGGGCGGCGAAGGTGGCTGGGAGCCGGGCAGTGGGTTTGCCTATCATCTTTGGTGGCATCAGGCGCTCTTCCATATCGACACGAACGACGCGAAGGCCGCGCTCAGACTTTTCGACGAGAAGATTTCGGCCGGCGAGTTCGGTCAGGCATTGGAACTCATCGACGGATCGGCACTGTTGTGGCGGCTGCATTTGTTGGGCCACGACGTCGGCAACCGTTGGGCCGACGTTGCCGCGAAGTGGGAGAGCCGGATCGATCACGGCTACTATGCGTTCAACGACGTCAACGCAATGATGGCGTTCGCCGCGACGGGGAACGTGGCTGCGCAGAACAGGCTGATTGCAGCAGTTCGTAAGGCGGCTGATGGTAATGGCACGAACGCGATGATGTCGCGCGAGGTGGGCTTGCCAGGGTGCGAGGGTTTCGCGGCGTTTGGGCGCGGCGAGTATGCGAAAGCGATCGAGTTGCTTGTTCCGGTGCGCGGAAAGGCGAACCGGCACGGCGGCAGCCACGCGCAGCGCGATATGTTCTCATGGACGCTGACGGAAGCGGCCATTCGCGCCGGCGATCGCGCGCTGGCTGACGCGTTCATCGCCGAGCGGCTGTCGTGGAAGCCCGAGAGCCCGGTCAATCGGGCGTGGGCGGTGCGCGCCCGGAAGCTGACGCGAAAACAGGCGGCTTAACGCAGCAACAGCGACAGAAGTTCGCTTGGCGGTTGGCCACCGCGCGTCACCACGATGATCGGGACGTCGGTGAAACGGGCAAGCGCGCGTGCCGTTTCGGCGGGTGGGACGGGGCTGTCGGCGGATTCCGAGAGGATGATCGTCCACGGTTCGCGGTTGCGGGCCTTGAGAGCCTCGCAAGCGGTCAAGGTGTGACTGATCGTGCCCAGATAGGTGCCGGCAACCAGCAGCACGTGCGCATCGATGGCGTCGATCAGATCGAGATTCGTGAAGCGCGGCGCGAGCGGTGACATGATCCCGCCGGCGCCTTCGATGAATGTGATGCGATCTGTGTTGGCCGCGCTTGCGCAGACGGCGACGAGGGCGTCGACGTTTATTGGGCGGTCTTCCCGCGCTGCTGCCATGTCCGGAGAGAGTGCCGCGCGATAGCGCCAGGGCGAGACTTCGGCCACGCTGTGTTCGTTGACGGGCTTGCCGAGTGCTTGGAGGATTAAGCCGGTGTCGCTGGTGTACGCGTCGGCGGGATCGAAGCCGCTGATGACGGGTTTCAATGCGGCGATGTTCTTGCCGCGGCGGCGGAGCGCTGCGATCAAGCCGCAGGTGACGTAGGTCTTGCCGACCTCCGTGCCGGTCGCGGTGACGTAGTAGGACGTCATCGCACGAAGGGTCTGACCGCGTCGGCGAGGCGCGCGACGTCGGCTTCTTGGTGGGCGGCCGTGAACGTGATGCGCAGGCGCGCGGTCCCTGCGGGGACGGTTGGCGGGCGGATCGCGATGACGAGGAAGCCTTGGCGTTCAAGCGACGTGGAGGCTTCGAGGGCCGTTGTGGGATCTCCGAGGACGACGGGCACGATCGCGGATTGCGCTGCGGGCAGGTTCGCGCGCGCGGTGAACATGCGCGCAAGGGTGAGCGGGCGGGCGCAGAGCGCGGGATCGCTCGCAATGATGTCGAGCCCTGCGATCGAGGCGGCGACGACGGCGGGCGGGAGGCCGGTGGCGTAAACAAGCGAGCGCGCGCGGTTGATCAGCAGGTCGATCACGGGCCGGCTTGCCGCGACGTAGCCGCCGTAAGAGCCCACTGCTTTCGACAGCGTGCCCATCTGCACGTCCGGGCGCGCGTTCCAGTGCGCGGCCGAGCCGCGGCCTTCACCGATCACGCCGAGGCCGTGGGCGTCATCGGTCATGACCCAGGCGTCGTGATCGCGCGCGGCCGCGATGATGTCGGGGAGCGGACTGAGGTCGCCGTCCATGCTGAAAACGCCCTCAGTCAGAACGAGGCAGCGGGCGGCGGTTCGGCGATTGGCCAGTAATAGATCGCGCAGGTGTTCGACGCCGTTGTGACGGAACAGATGCGTCGTCGCGCCGGAGAGTTTGGCGCCTGAGATCATGCAGGCATGCGAGAGTTCGTCGGCGAGGATCAAATCGCCGGAGCCGACCAAGGCTGGGATCGTGCCGATGTTGGCCAGATAGCCCGATCCGAAGACGAGGGCGGCGTCTGTTGCCTTCAGAGCCGCGATTTTGCTTTCAAGTTCGGCGTAGAGCGCGTGGTTGCCGGTGACCAAGCGCGAGGCGCCGGCGCCAGCGCCGTGTTCGAGCGCTGCCGCGGCTGCGGCCTTCAATCTCGGGTCGTGCGCCAGGCCCAGATAGTCGTTCGAGCAAAAGTTGATGGCGGTTCGACCAGGCTCCGGCAGCGCGCGCAGGAGCGCGCCGGCTTGCAGCGCTTCAAGCTTGCGCTTGGCGAAATCATCGAGCGAGGTCATGGGGTATTCTAGGGCTTTGCATCGGTGGATTGGAACCTTTAGGTCTCGCGCTCTCAGGAGGCAATGGCGTGACGACACCGGCATGGCTAACGGCGGGGTGGCCGCATATCTGGCTTCCCTACGCGCAGATGAAGACGGCGCCGACGCCGCTTGCCGTGGTGGGCGCGGAGGGTGCGCGGTTGAGGCTTGCTGATGGTCGCGAGCTGATCGACGGTGTCGCTTCGTGGTGGACGGTCGCACACGGCTACAATCATCCGCACATTCGCGACGTCGTGCGACGTCAGATGGAAACACTGCCGCATGTGATGCTGGGCGGGCTTGCGCACGAGCAAGCCTACACGCTGGCGCGGCGGCTTGCCGCGTTGATGCCGGGCGATTTGAACCGGGTGTTCTTTTCGGATTCGGGATCGGTTGCCGTCGAAGTTGCCTTGAAGATGGCGATCCAGTTTTGGATCAACCAGGGCCAGCGCGGGCGTACGAAGATCGTGAGCTTCAAAGGCGGTTATCACGGCGACACGTTTGCCACGATGGCGATTTGTGACCCCGACGAGGGCATGCATTCGCTGTTCAAGGGCGTGTTGAACGAGCAGATCGTGGTCGATCTGCCGCGCGACGATGCTTCAAGCCGCGCGTTCGAGGCGCTGTTGGGCCGCGACGCGAAAGAGATCGCGGCCGTCATCGTCGAGCCGCTGGTGCAGGGTGCCGGGGGAATGAAGTTTCATTCGCCTGAAACCTTGGCGCGCATTGCAGCCGCAGCTCGACGGCACAATGTGCTCTTTATTCTGGACGAGATTTTCACGGGCTTCGCGCGGACGGGCACGATGTTCGCGATGGAGCAGGCGGCGGTCGTGCCCGACATCGTTTGCCTGGGCAAGGCGCTAACCGGCGGCACTGCGCCTTTGGCCGCGACCGTTGCCAGCGATCGGGTGTTCGAGGGGTTTCTGTCGGACGATCCGGCGGCGGCGTTGATGCACGGGCCCACGTTTATGGGCAACGCGTTGGCGTGCGCAGCGGCAAATGCATCGCTGGACCTGTTCGAGCAGGAGCAGCGCATTGCGCAAGCGCGGCGGATCGAGGTGCAGCTTCGCGATGGCTTGGCGGCGGTGCGCGGTTTGCCTCACGTGCGGGATGTGCGCGTCAAGGGTGCGATCGGCGTCATTGAGCTGGATGGCGTTGATCCGCGCGCACTGCGCCAGAAGTTCATCGACAAGGGTGTGTGGATCAGGCCGTTCGGGAATATCGTCTACACGACGCCACCGCTCATGATCTCGGATGCCGATCTCGCGACACTCACGAACGTTATGGTGTCGGTCGTGAAAGAGGCGCGGTGACGATGCGCATCGACTTCCCGCCGCCCGACGATCCGGCCTATCGCGCAAAAGCCTGGGCTGCGAGTATGGTTTTGGTGTTGCTTGCCGTAGTGGCGCTGCTGGTGATTTGGGCTTTGGCGATCGTATACTTGCAGCCGGTAATCGGCTTTGGGGCGATCGTTGTCGTTGCGGCCGTTGGTGGTGTGCTCAGTTTTGGCGTGGGCCGCGTCATCGACTGGCTGGTGCACGGGTAACAAAGGGCTTGCGCGGTGTGGGCGGGCTGTCGATAGCTAGTCGACCCACAAATCAGCCGGCGCAGTGACCCCATGACTCGTAAGTTCGACAAATCAAAGATGCCGTCCCGCCATGTCACCGAGGGGCCCGCGCGGGCGCCGCATCGGTCCTACTACTATGCGATGGGATTGACAGCGGAGGAGATTGCGCAGCCGTTCGTGGGTGTCGTCTCCTGCTGGAACGAAGCCGCGCCTTGCAACATCGCGCTGATGCGTCAGGCGCAGTCGGTGAAGAAAGGTGTGAAAGAGGCAGGGGGGACGCCGCGCGAGTTTTGTACCATCACCGTCACGGACGGTATTGCGATGGGGCATCAGGGGATGAAGTCGTCGCTGGTTAGCCGCGAGGTGATCGCCGACTCCGTCGAGCTCACGGTGCGCGGGCACTGCTATGACGCGATTGTGGGGCTTGCGGGGTGCGATAAGTCGTTGCCGGGACTCATGATGGCAATGGTGCGGTTGAACGTGCCGTCAGTGTTCATGTATGGCGGCTCGATTTTGCCGGGCAAGTTCAAAGGCAAGGACGTCACGGTCGTCGATATCTTCGAAGGCGTGGGTCAGCACGCGGCGGGCAAGATGAGCGGCGCCGATTTGCACGACCTCGAATTGCACGCCTGCCCGGGTGCAGGCGCGTGCGGCGGCCAGTTCACGGCGAACACGATGGCGTGCGTGTCTGAGGCGATGGGTTTGGCGCTGCCGTACTCCGCCGGTCCGCCTGCCGAATACACATCGCGTGACGAGTACGGCACTGCGAGCGGCAAGGCCGTGATGGACTTGCTCGCGCGTGGGATTCGGCCGCGCGATATCGTGACGCGCAAGTCGCTGGAGAACGCGGCCGTCGTGGTTGCCGCGACGGGTGGGTCGACGAACGCGGCGCTGCATCTGCCCGCGATCGCGCATGAGGCGGGGATCGACTTCGATCTGTTTGCTGTCGCTGAGGTGTTCAAGAGGACGCCGTATCTCGCCGACCTGAAACCCGGCGGGCGGTTCGTCGCGAAGGACAT
>JANLXP010000477.1:0-1384 GCA_031365165.1 Alphaproteobacteria bacterium | reverse complement strand
ACGGCTTCCCACGCGCCCTTGGCGGTAATGCCCATCTTCTTGTGGTCGTACCCGACGGAGCCGCCGCTCGCGAACGCATCGGCGAGCCAGAAGCCGTAGTCCTTCGAAATTCCGTTCGCGATGTCGGAGAACGTCGCCGTCCCCTTGTCGGCCGCAACGACCAGATAGGGATCATCCCCATCATGCCGCACGACGTCTTTGGGCGGCACGATCTTGCCGTCCGGCGCGATGTTGTCGGTCATATCGAGAAGTGACGCGACGAAGGTCTTGTAGGCCGCAATGCCACCCGCAAGCCACGCTTCCCGGTTTGAGGCCGGCGGCAACTTCTTAGCGTAGAACCCGCCCTTCGAACCCACCGGTACGATCACGGCGTTCTTCACCTGTTGCGCCTTCACAAGGCCCAACACTTCCGTGCGGAAATCTTCGCGCCGGTCGGACCAGCGAAGCCCCCCCCGCGCGACCTTGCCGAAGCGCAGATGCACGCCTTCGACCTCGGGCGAATAAACGAAGATCTCCACCATGGGCCGCGGCAGCGGCAGATCTTCTATTTTGGAACTGTCGATCTTGAACGCGATCGACGGCTTGTCCTTCTGGAAGAAGTTCGTCCGCAGCGACGATTGGATGACGTTCCGGAAGCGCCGGATGATACGATCGTCGTCAAGGCTCGGCACCTTGGCCAGCGCTTCATCGATCTCGCTGTTGATCTTCGCTTCGATCTCCGCACTGTTTTCCACCAAGGAAGCGAACCGTGCCTTGAACAAGCGCACGAGCGCCGCTGCGATGCGCGGATTTCGCCCCAGGGCCTCTTCCATCAACGCCTGGCTCGCGCCGAAGGCGGCCTGCCGCAGATACTTCGCGATCGCGCGCAACATCGCGACGTCCCGCCAAGCCATCTCCGCCGACAACGTCAGCCGGTTGAACCGGTCGCTCTCCGCGCCGCCGCGCCAGACCGTCATGAACGCCTCTTCGAAGAGGCGCATCGCGGTCTCGCGCTCCGGCGTCAGCTGTCCGCGAAGTTTCAAGTCGTGAATGGTGACCAACGCATCGGCGCGTTTGACCGGGTAGTTCACCTCTTCGATGGCGCGCAGTCCAAAATCCTCAAGCACGGGCAGAAGATCGGAAAGCTCGATCACCTCGCCCGAATGATAGATCTTGAAATAGATCATGCCGTCGTTCGGATCGGTGCCACCCGACGAGCGTAGTGCAAGCGCGCCGGCGCCCGATTGCGTAACCTCTTCGATCTTGCCGATATCGAGGATCGCCTCCGCCGGACCGAATGCCTCGCGGTACGCTTCGGAGAACGCATTCGAATAGCGCGCGAAGATCCCATCCGCCTGCTCCGGCGCGATAGACCGTGAAAGCGCATCCGAAAAATCGTCGCTCC
>JANLXP010000465.1:0-4757 GCA_031365165.1 Alphaproteobacteria bacterium | reverse complement strand
ACGGCCAGATGTCCGCGCAGCCCTATCTCGAAATCACGACGGCCGGCCGCGTTGTCTCGATCCATTTCCAGTTCGCGCCCTACGCTTTGCGCGAGCGCGATTGGGGGCAGGAGCGGGCGGTGCTTGAACGCTGCGCAATCGACACGGCTTCAACCGCATTCCCGCAACTCAAATCGTCGATCCGCGAAATCCGATCGCTGACGCCGCTCGATCTCGAAAAAACCTACGGTCTGACCGAGGGCGACCTCAACCACGGTCAATTGCTCTTGGATCAAATGTTCTTCATGCGCCCGATGCCGGGCTGGTCGAACCACAAGACCCCGATCGACGGCCTTTACCTTTGCGGCAATGGCGGTCACGGCGGTGGCGGCATAAGCGGCGCGGCAGGCCGCAACGCCGCGCGGGCTATTCTAAAAGCGAAGTAACTACCACAGCACTTTGCGAAGGGCGGCCGGATAGAGCTTATGCTCGGCCTCAAGGATGCGCGCGCTCAACGTTTCTTCCGTGTCACCGTCGAGAACCGGCACCTCGGCTTGGGCGATCGTCGGACCCGCATCGAGTTCAGGCACAACGAAGTGCACGGAGCAGCCCGTGACCTTCACGCCGGCATCAAGCGCCTGGCGCTGTGGCTTCAACCCGCGAAACGCCGGCAGAAGGGAAGGGTGGATGTTGACGATGCGCCCCTGCCAGTTGCGCACGAAGCCCGGCGACAGAATCCGCATGAACCCGGCAAGGCAAACGAACTCCACATTCGCCCGCGTCAAAACGTGATGTAGTTCGGCGTCGTAGGCTTCGCGGTCGCGGTTCTCGCGCCGAAAGCGAACTTGATCGACGAGCGCAGTCTCGATCCCAAGCTCGCGCGCGATGCCCAAGCCGTCGGCTTCCATCCGGCTTGAGACGACGAGCACGATCTCGGCAGGAAAATCCTCAGCGCGTGCTGCCTCGATCAGCGCCCGCATATTGCTGCCGCGCCCAGAGATCAAAATGGCGACGCGCTTTCGCGTCATAAGGCTAGTCGGCCCTTGTAACGCACAGTTGGCTCACCGTTCCCTTTGATAAGGCGCCCAAGACGCGAAACCTTCTCGCCCGCTTCCGACAGGATGTGAATCGTCGCATCCGCGGTGGCTTCAGGAACGACAACGATCATCCCGATGCCGCAGTTGAACGTGCGCAACATCTCGCGTTCGTCCACGCCGCCCGCGCGCGCGATCCATTGAAAGACCGGCAACGGCGTCCAAGCGGCGAGATCGATCTCGATATCGAGATCGTCCGGCACGACACGCGGTGCATTCTCGGTCAGCCCGCCGCCCGTGATGTGCGCCAACCCTTTCACGTCGCTGCCGCGAATGGCCGCGAGCGCGCTCTTCACATAAATGCGGGTCGGCGCAAGCAAAGCATGGCCGAGACTTTGGCTCCCAAATGGCGCTGGCGCCTCATACTTCAAACCTTGATCGGCAACGAGCCGCCGCACCAACGAAAACCCGTTCGAGTGCACACCGGACGACTGCAGCCCAAGTACCACATCGCCCACCGCCATGTCGCGCCGCGGTAGCACCTGATCGCGCTCGACCGCGCCGATCGCAAACCCAGCAAGGTCATAGTCGCCGCGCGCATACATGCCCGGCATCTCAGCTGTCTCACCGCCGACAAGCGCACAACCGGCCTGACGGCACCCTTCAGCGACGCCTTTCACGACCTCGGTGCCCATCGCCACATCGAGCTTACCGGTGGCGAAGTAATCGAGGAACAGCAGCGGCTCGGCGCCTTGCACCACAATGTCGTTCACCGACATTGCAACGAGGTCGATCCCGACCGTGTCGTGAATGCCGGACTCGATCGCGACCTTCAGCTTCGTACCGACGCCGTCTGTTCCCGCGACGAGCAGCGGATCCTTGAACCCTGCAGCCTTTAAATCGAACAGCCCACCGAACCCGCCCAGTGCCGCATCGGCGCCGGGTCGCGCGGTCGACTTCGCAAGCGGCTTGATTGCCTCAACCAGCGCGTCGCCGGCATCGATATCGACACCCGCCTGAGCGTAGGTAAGGCCGTTCTTGGCGTTGGTCATTGTGGGCTCCGGAATCGCGGGCGTTAAAGCAGATGGGGCGCGGGAAGTCCAAGGTGGTTCAACGCTTTGCTCACAACTTGGCCCTTCTATATGGTCGCGCTCCTTTTGCGCCGGGTTCATCTATCCGGCGCGCGAACGGTGAGCCATGACCCACAAAAGAACACTCGTTACCAGCGCCCTGCCTTACATCAACGGCGTCAAGCATTTGGGAAATCTAACGGGGTCGATGCTGCCCGCCGACGTGTACGCGCGCTACTGTCGCGCGCGCGGCCGCGAGACGCTCTTCATCTGCGCGACCGACGAGCACGGCACGCCGGCGGAACTCGCCGCCCTCGAGGAAGGGCTGCCCATCGCCGAATACTGTGCGAAATGGTGGGCGGTCCAAAAGAAACTGTGCGACGGCTTCGGATTGTCGTTCGACTATTTCGGCCGCTCGTCCAGCCCACAAAATCGCGAACTCACGCAGGCTTTCGCCAAGGTGCTCTGGGAGCGCGGCCACCTCGAGGAGCGCACAACCCGCCAGGTCTATTCGAAAGCTGACGCTCGCTTTCTGCCCGACCGTTACGTGATCGGCACCTGTCCGCACTGCAACTATGACCGAGCCCGCGGCGACCAATGCGAAAACTGCACAAGGGTGCTCGACCCGGCCGACCTCATCGAGCCACGCTCGGCTCTCTCCGGGTCGAAGGAAATAGAACTTCGCGACAGCAAGCACCTGTTCCTGAAGCAGGCGGCATTCTCCGACGACCTCCGCAAGTGGATCGGCACACGCACCGAGTGGCCCAACTTGGTGTCGTCGATCGCACTCAAGTGGCTCGACGAAGGCCTGCAGGATCGCGGTATCACGCGCGACCTCGCCTGGGGCGTTCCCGTCAATGCACACGAGTGGGGGCCGAACCCAGACGGCAAGCGCCCCGACGTCGAAGGCCTCAAAGGTAAGGTCTTCTACGTCTGGTTCGACGCACCGATCGAGTACATCGGTGCCACGAAAGAGTGGGCGGAGTCAGCGCCCGGCTCGAACGCGCGCGACTGGAAGTCCTGGTGGATCGGTGACAACGCTCAATCCGACGTCCGTTACGTCCAATTCATGGGCAAAGACAACGTCCCGTTTCACACCGTCGGTTTCCCGGTCACGATCTTAGGCTCCGGCGAGAAGTGGAAGCTGGTCGATCAGATCAAAGGCTTCAACTGGCTGAACTATTACGGCGGTAAATTCTCGACGAGCCAGAAGCGCGGCGTCTTCATGGACGCGGCCCTGGAGATCCTGCCACCCGACTACTGGCGCTGGTACCTGATCGCGAACGCCCCGGAGAGCGCGGACGCCTCGTTCACCTGGCAGCATTTCACCGACACCGTGAACAAGGACCTCGCGGACGTCCTCGGCAATTTTATGAACCGCACGCTGAAGTTCACCGAGAAACAGTTCGGCCCCGCGATCCCCGCAGGCGGTGAGCGCGGCGCGCCGGAAGCCCGGTTGGCCGAGCAACTGGAACAGCGCATTGCGGCCTACACCCAGCACCTTGAAGACATGCAATTCCGGAAGGCAGCAGCCGAACTGCGCGCGACTTGGGTCTTGGGGAACGAGTACCTCGCCGAAGGCGCGCCGTGGACGTCGATCAAAACGAACAAGGATGCAGCAGCACAATGCGTGCGCACGGCGATCAACCTGATCGGCGTGTTCGCGGCACTGTCGTCGCCGATCATCCCGTTCGCCGCCGGGAAGATGGCGCTGGCCCTCAACCTCGACCCGAAGGCCTCGCGCTGGCCTGGATCAGTTGCTGAAGAGCTCGAAACGCTAAAGCCGGGCCACGCATTCGTGCCTCCGCCAACCGGCGACGTGCTGTTCGGCAAGATCTTGCCTGAACAAGTTACCGCCTGGGAGGAGCGCTTCGGCGCTTCAGGCGCGTAAGGGTTGTGTCCCTGAAAAATATTTTTATCTGGCCGGCGTCGAACACTGTTCGCCGCTCCGGAGTCATGGCGCTGCACCTGCAATCAGCGATGGGGCAGGGCGGCGCGCGTACTACAACTTCGACTTCCAATCCACACGCGCCGTGACCGTCGACGGTTGTGCGACTCCTCCGATTTACGGGTGTGGACAACTCGTACGTGCGATCATGTCCCTCTACGATGAGTTGTTGATGAGCACGCGAGTCGCGTAGCCGCTACCCCTTCGGGTTATTGCAACCACTCCGCATTTGTTTCATTGTTGAAACACGGAAGGGGTCGGCTCTGGTGGGGATCAGAAACCGACGCGGGGAAGTCGAGTTGGGGGCTTCATGCCGCGTATCAAAGCGCTGTCCGCGCTTGCCTTTTTTGCACTTCTGATCTCCGCCGGCAGTGTCGGCAGCCAAGATCCATTCCGTGCCCGTTCGGATGCGGAATCCGCAGAGTCCGCTCTGCCGATTGCACCTTCGGAAGAGGGCGGTTCCTACAACTCTGACCAGGCAATCGATCCACCGGCGGTGCACGCACCGACAGAGATCACGCCCCTCGATGACTCAGCAGTGGTTGCGCCGCAGCAGACCCAGCCTGCGCCTGTAGTTGTGCAACCTGAAGAGCCCGTTGCCGCCGTCGAAAGCGCGCCGAACGTGCAGCTCACGTCCGTGACGACGCCGATGGCGCCGACGCCGGCAATCGCAACACCGGACGACGAGGTGCCGTTGATCAGCGCGGCTGAACGCCGCCTCTTCGA
>JANLXP010000459.1:0-1540 GCA_031365165.1 Alphaproteobacteria bacterium | reverse complement strand
TCCGCCCATGCCATCTTTCTGCGAAGGTGCAGGCATTGTTTGAGCGTTGCCGTCGTCGGAGCGTGCTTTCTCGAGCTGGTCGAGATTCAGTTGGCGGACCGCATCATCCTGCTCATCCGCAACCGCCGTGCCAACGCCGGCCGTCAGCGCCACAAGTGCCACGCCGGCGAGTGTGATAGCTCTCAGTTTCATGGAGTTTCCCTTTCCCTTTGGTTGATCGAACGACTCTCCAACGTGCGGGTGCCAGCTCCCGTTCCGGACATTGCCGCTTGTTAATGGTTGGGCTGTGCTCCGCGGGTGGTTCCTCGGAAAAGGCGGGATGGTGGTTTTCCGGGCATTGCCAGGGCTGAATCGGGTCGCATAGCGTGCGCGGAACAGCGAGGCGGCGATGACGATTTCAGTGACGACGAAGGCAGGCACGGTCGAGGGCGTTTGCGACGCAAAGTTTTCGGGCGTGCTCGATGCGTTTGTGACGAACTTTGAAACGCGGGGCGAGGTGGGCGCGAGTTGCGCGCTTTCGATCGACGGCAAGACCGTGGTCGACCTTTGGGGTGGCAAGCGCGAAGTCGGCGGCGCGCCGTGGGACAAGGACACGATCTCCTGCGTGTTCTCATCGACCAAAGGGGCGATGTCGCTGACCGCGCACATGTTGACCGATCGCGGGCAGCTCGATCTCGATGCGTTGATGACGAAGTATTGGCCGGAGTTCGGGCAAAACGGAAAAGAGAACGCGCGCGTGTCGATGGCGCTCGACCATTCGGTCGGCGTGCCGCATGTGCGTGAGGTTCCAAGACCCGGCGGGCTCTACGACTGGGACTACATGGTCGACGTGATGGCGAGGGAGGCACCGTTTTGGGAGCCGGGAACGCGCAACGGGTACCACGGGGTTACGATGTCGTGGACGGTCGGGGAGATCGTTCATCGCGCCGCGAAGAAGCGGATGGGCCTCTACTTCCAGGACGAGGTCGCAAAACCGTTGGGGCTCGATTTCTGGATCGGGCTGCCCGAAGCTCAGGAACATCGCGTTGCGCCGATGATCCAGGCGATGCCGACGGCTGAGGCGATGCAGTCGCGCTTCTTCCAGAAGGCGATGAGCGATCCAACGTCGCCGTCGCATCTCTTCATGCGCGATTTTATGGCGTTCAATCCAAACACGCGTGAGGGCAGGGCGGCCGAGATCGGCGCCGGCAACGGCACGACGAACGCGCGCGGCTTGGCCGGCATGTATGCGCCGCTCGCAAACGGCGGCGCGCTCAACGGTAAGCGATTGGTGAGCCGCGACACGATCGCGCGCATGAGCCGGATCGCGATGGGTACGCATCAGGACGGTACGCTGATGATCCCGACGCGCTTTGCGCTGGGCTACATGAAGTCGATGGACAATCGCTGGCTGCCGGGGTTGGACGCCGCGAGCTGCCTGCTCTCCGACAGCGCGTTCGGCCACGTCGGTGCGGGTGGGTCGATCGGATTCGCCTGCCCGGAGACGCATATGAGCTTCGGCTACACGATGAACCAGATGGGCCTTGGGCTGCTGCTGAAC
>JANLXP010000458.1:0-9868 GCA_031365165.1 Alphaproteobacteria bacterium | reverse complement strand
CACGCACGACAACGCCGACGCTACGTCCCGGTTCCTGTGGTGCGACCGCGACGGCGGCGATTGTCCGTCGCGAGCCAATGAAGCGAAGATTCCAACTTCTAGGTGTGCGGCACCACGCCATCTTTCGCTTGTTCGGATGCGACGTTTGGATTCAATCTGACCGCCGCTTCAATATCTGCGCGACCGGACACGCGATCACCGCGATATGTTTTCGCTGCGCCGCGCGCGAACAGGGCGTAGGACAGGCCGGGCTCGAGCGCCAACGCGGCGCTATAGTCGTCGATCGCCTGCGTCCATGCACCTGCCAAGTAGTGCGTGTCGCCGCGGTTGTTGTACGCCCATGGATTTTCCGGATCGAGTTCGATTGCTTTGCTGAGATCGGCAAGCGCGAGCGCAGTCTGCCGGCGCGCCTTATAGGTCATGCCCCGATTGTTGTAGGCGACCGCGAGACCGGGTTCGAGTTTGATCGCTTGCGAATAGTCCGCGATGGCGCGGGCCGGATCGCCCATCGCACCGTAGGCGACGCCCCGGTTTTGAAAAGCGATGGCAAAGTTGGGAAGTAACTTGATCGCCTGAGAATAGTCGGCGATCGCGGCGGTGTTTTCTTGCTTTGCGCGGTAGGCGCGTGCGCGATTGTAAAAGGCGATCGCTTGCTCGGTTGGTTTGCCTGCGGACTGAATTGCAGCGGTACAGGCTTGAATCCAGGCGTCGGGTGGGATGCCCGCTTCTCCCTCGCAAGAGACGTTGCCGCTGGGACTTGTGGCTGCGGCGGCCACGTAGGTGCCAATGGTAAGGCCGGCGATCAGGCCGAGTACACGAAGAACCACTACGACAGCTCCTTTGCACAATGACGCGCCATCGCCGACCAGCAATGGCCGCGCAAATCTGGGTAACACCCACCAGCGTTTCGATATTTGTTATGCGTGGATCTGGTAGTCGTTGCAGATCAGACGCTCGTAGCGTCAGTCGCGCACGTGCGCTTTCAAGTCAAGCTCGCGAGCTTCGTTGAGATCAGAAATTTCTGTGATGTTGCAGCCATCCCGCAATGAGTTCCCAAACAGGAACTGCAATAGCCACTGGTGCGTTTGCGATTATGACAGGGGATACGCTACGTGCTTGGGATTAGCTTGGCGTTAGTCGTGATCCTGATGGCGATAATTTTATTGCGCCAATAACTGACGCATCAGTCAGGACGAATGGAACCGCCTCCTCGGAGCGGGGAACCCGCGCTGCTGCGTCGCGTTTTCAACCCGGTCTTTCTCAGTGCGAGGAGGTGTTCCGATGACGTAGGATCAGATCGAAGCGAACTGGACGAAAATGAAAGTTACCGTTCGCAACACTTGGGGCAAACTCACGGAAGACGACTTCGATCGCATCGCCGGGCAGCGCGATAGGCTGATTGCTACGATCCAGAATCGGTACAGCGTGACGCGGGATCAAGCGGAGCACGAACTCGATTTATTCGAGCGTGGGCTTGAGGCGGAACACCGCGAGCATTGAGCGCCGCAAGTGTCCGGGCTCGAGCGTTAATGACAACTTCGCAACGTTACAATTCGTCCACCGCGGAGCCATGACGCCTCGGCGCTGGAACCAATGCGGAGTCAGCGCCGTTTAGCAGCCTGTCCCCGAGAAACAAAGTTCATTGAGGAAGGCGGATGTCATGCGTTTGAAAACATTCCTACTTGGCAGTGCGATCGCTCTTGCGAGCGCGGGAGCGGCGCAAGCCGGGCACTTCAACGGCTGGTACATCGGTCTAGAAGGCGGCGCAAACTGGGTATCCGACAACGATGCGGTGTGGGGTGTCGTCAATCCTCCGACGGGTCCGGTGGCGATGGAGTTCGATACCGGTTGGACGGCGTTGGCGACGGCGGGCTACGGGTTCGCCGAAAACTGGCGGGTCGAGTTGGAAGGCGGATATCGCCACAACGAGATTGACTCGATCAGTGGTGCCGTGAACCGCGTCGGCGGCGAGCTCGGCACGACAAGCCTGATGGCGAATCTGATTTACGATTGGAATGTCAGTGACCGGCTGACGTTGAGCGTCGGCGCGGGCGCGGGCGGCGTTCATCAGCAATTCGACGACGGCGTTATCGACCAGGACGAGGATTACAATTTCGCGTATCAGGGCATTGTGGGGGCAAGCTATGCGCTCACGCCGCGGATGGACCTGACGCTGAACTATCGCTACTTGCGTTCGGATGCAGCAGATTTCCGCGGTGCGGCGGGTCCTGAGAACTTCTACGCGACGGACGACTTCGAGAACCAAGCGGTCACCGTTGGTCTTCGCTTCGATCTTCAGCCCGATGCGACGCCTGTCGCGTATTCGCCACCGCCAGTCGCGGAGCCGCCACCGCCGCCAGGACCAGCTGCAGCGCCACCGCCGAAACAGTTCTTGGTGTTCTTCGGTTTCGACAAGTCGAATCTGACATCGGATGCAAGGCGCGTCGTCTCGGAAGCCGCGGCTGCTGCGAAGCAATTTGGTTCGGCCACAATCCGTGTGGTGGGTCACGCGGATACAGCCGGGTCTACTGGCTACAATCAGAACCTCTCGGAACGTCGCGCGAGCGCCGTTCGGCAGGGCTTGGTTTCGGAAGGTATCGAGGCGGCTAAGATCACGGCGTCGGGCCGCGGCGAGACAGAACTTCTGGTGCAGACGGGTGATGGCGTGAAAGAGCCGCAGAATCGGCGATCAAGCATCGACCTCGAATAGCGTTCTTGGATCACATTTAGCCCCGCGCCCGCTGAGGCGCGGGGCTTTTGCGGCTGATCGGGAACCGATCCAACCGCCAATCGTTCTTTGGGTGCGTCTTTAGCCCGCATCGGGCATCGGAAGGAAGAATCCAATGGACACCGTCACCCAGAATATCAACCAGTTCCTGGACACCTCGAACGCGTACATGCAAGCGGGGTTTTATAAGATCAATGCCGTGCAGGGTCTGCTGATCGCCATCGTCGGCGCCTATTTGTTGCCGCAGTGGAGCAGGGTGTTTGTGGTCGCCGCCGGTGCTACGATTTTTCACCTTATCCTCGACGTGATGTTGCCGGTGTTGGCGAACAATGCAGCGTTTCGTTTGCCGCCCCTCGTAGAGGCAGATTACTGGCGCTACGCGCTGACGCTCTATGTCGGGTACCTGCTCGTCATCACGGTGTTCTACGTGATCAAGCGCACGATGCTGAGCAGCAGCCACGCGTAGGCAGACTTGGAGGCGACTGGCGCGGCCTTTGTGGCTATGGCCAACCTCAAGCGAGACGAGGGCGTCAAGCATTTGCTTGGCGCTCTTGTCGCATTGGACGCCGACACGATTGCCGATTAGCCTAGCAATATCGCAGTCGCAAATTTACAAGCGCTGGTTTGATCCGCGCATGGGCAATGTCATAGTCATGGAGTGGGTCCAGCAGTTCCTCGCCAGCGCGAACGATTACATGCAGACCGGATTCTACAAAGTGAACGCGATCCAAGGGCTTTTGATCGCGATTGGCGCCGCGGTATTACTTCCGAAGTGGAGCCGAATTTTTTTCGTATCCCTTGGTGCTACGCTCGTGCACGTGATGTTCGATGTGATGATCCCGGTGCTGGCGCGCAACGGTCCGTTCCGCCTGCCGCCGCTTGTGGATGTTGAGTATTGGCGATACTTGCTCGCGCTTTACATCGGCTTTCTGATCATCATTTCCGTTTTCTACATCGTCAAGCGCGTGGTCTTTCGCAGGACGCATTGACGCGGGTCAGCTTCAGAACCGGGCGTCCCGCCGCTACGCCGGCGGCTCAGTGTCGGGGAACTCTAGCTCGACGAGCGTTCCGCCTTGCTCGTGCCTGCGGGTTGAGACTTGG
This sequence comes from Alphaproteobacteria bacterium, assembly GCA_031365165.1. GTDB lineage: Bacteria > Pseudomonadota > Alphaproteobacteria > Micropepsales > Micropepsaceae > SZUA-430. The sequence continues at coordinate 6,039 of JANLXP010000458.1, read as the reverse complement.
CCGCCGATCTGATTGGCGAAAGCCGCCATCAACCGAGCTCCGGTACCGGGCTCATTCGTTTCACCGTCCAGCGACACACCTCGTCCTTCGTCGCGAATTGTGAGCTTCATTTGTCCCGGCGCGGAAAGCGCGAGCGAGACGAAGATATTTCCCGTGTGTCCTTTTTCGAACCCGTGCTTGTAGGCGTTCGTCATTGCTTCGACGGCAAATAGTGTCAGCGGTATCGCAACGTCGGCCTTAGTGCGGTAGGGCTGCGCCTCGACGTGCACCTTTATTGCGCGTCTATCGCCGCCAAATCCCTGGTGCAGTTGGGTGACGATATCATCTAGCAGGGCCTTGATGTCGACCGTGCCGTCCAGATCCAGCTCGTAGATCATGCGGTGGACGAGCGCGAGCGCGTTGACCCTGGTGCGAGTTTGCTCGATGGCCTCGCGGGCCGCGGGGTCGCGCAAGCGGCTTGCCTGTAAGCTCAAGAGGCTCATGACGATTTGCAGGCTGTTTTTGACGCGGTGATGGATTTCCTTAATCAGAACGGCTTTTTGGTCGAGTGCATCGCGTAGGCGCCTGTCGCGTTCCTGAACGGCTTGCGCCATGTCGGAGAGCGAGTCGGCCAATTGGCGGAACTCCTTCGGTGCATTTTTCAACGCAGCCGGACGGATCGCGTAGTGACCGTTGCCGTATGCCGTGGCGGTTCGTTGCAGGAGGTCGATCGAGCGAACGACGACGCGGTCGGTCACCGACCAAATGGCCAGTGATGCCAGCACCATCATCAGTACGGGCAGGAGCAGGTCCACCGTGACGTGGACATAGGTGAACCGGAAGAGATGAGAGCTCTTCATCGAAAAGCCGACGTAGAAGTCACGGCGGATCAGCGGGGCGATGGCGAGGGACCAGGCTTCGCCGCCGCGATCGGTCGCGGTCAACAAGCCGTCGGCGTCAGCCCCGCGGGGCGTCTTCGCGCCTTGCGAGAACACGGGAGTCGCGACGTCCAAATTGTTGGAGACTACGATGCGTCCGGATTTTTCGAAAAGGGCGACCACGGCGCCGCGCGGCAAGAGCTTTTGGCGCTGAATGTAGTCGAGCCAGTCGACGTCGATCGCGACGCCGAGCGAACCGTCGAACGCATTGTTCTCGTCGAATAGGGGCAACACGCCGTAAACAACCCGGTGTTTCACAGCGTTGCTGTACACGGGCTCGCTCAGCGTGAAGTTTAACGCGTTCTTTGCGTCGCTCCACCAGGCTTGATGTGGGATGCTTGTGGTGCCGGTCTCCGTGCCGAATGCCGAGCACAGGAATTTGCCGTCGGCCGACACGCGCAACATGTTGGGCAGAAACTTCGTTCCTGCGATCGCTTCGCGCATGCGTGACCGGCACCCTGTGGCGCCGGCGCGAATGGAGGGATCGTTAGCCAGGGCGCGGATCACTTGTTCAGCGGCGACGAAGACGTTCAGTTCGTCGCTCGCCGCCGCGAGCGCGCTTTGGCGCAGCGCTTCCCGCACGATCTCTTGATCGAGACGCAGTCTTTCGATGCCTTGCCAGAAGCTGAGCGCGGCGACCGGCAACAAGGCTAAACCCACGACGAGTTGAAACCGGAAGCGGAGACTTCCCGTTTCAATTTCGCCGTTCGAGGCGGTGTTCTTAGCTCCGATCGGGCGGAATCGGTCCTGAAGCCAGGCGATCGAGCTGTCCCAAAATGTCATCAACTGCCCCTCGGCGATGCTTGCGCGGCGCGAGCGGTTGAGAACCGCTTCCATCGAGAAACTCGACGAGTGTGGTGCGGGCGCGGGCCACGCGGCTCTTGATGGTGCCGACGGCACAGTTGCAGATATTCGCAGCTTCTTCACACGAGAAACCGCCAGCGCCCACCAGGATGAGCGCTTCGCGCTGTTCGTCTCGCAACTGGCGCAAAGCGCGGTTCATGTCTTGCAAGTTCATCGCAGCACTTTGCGACTCAGAGGTGACATGCAGTTTCTCGGCGAGGCTATCGTCCCAAGGACGCTGCCGCCAGGCGCGCCTGCGCTCAGAATAGAACTGATTGCGCAGGATCATGAACAGCCAAGCTTTGAAGTTCGTGCCCGGCTGGTAGGAGTTGCGGCTTTGCCAAGCCTTTGTGAGTGTCTCTTGGCAGAGGTCGTCAGCGCCGTCGCGATCGCTTGACAGCGTGCGTGCGAAAGCGCGGAGGAACGGGATCAGATCCACCAATTCCTTTTTGAAGATTTCGTCGGCCGGGAGCGCCTTGGTGGCGTCGGTTGTAGTCATGCGCCTAGTCCGCTTCTTTCTGTTCGATCTGGCGCAGCAGATCGAGCATCTCAGACGGGACGGGTTCGTTGACGACTTCCTCGAACATCCGTCGCAATTCGTGCCCGATGACAGACTGACGTTCCTGCAGGCCCGACGCGTTTTCGCGCGATGCAGCCTTTTTCTTTTTTGGTTCGGGCGAGGGCTGGGGCCCCGGAGCGTCTGGCTTATCAGGATCTCGTGTCATGACCGCCCGCAATTCAGAGTTGTATCCACCCGCATTCATACTACATCCCGCGTTTCGAATTGTAAGGTGTACAACGGGCTTCGACGGGTGCCGGTTCCATAAAGTCGGGAACTTTTTTCGAATTGGGCCGTTTATGGTGCTTGCTGCAGCTGGGAGAACACCAATGAGCCTTACAGCCTCGATCACCCCGCATTTACCGTTTTTGCGCCGTTATGCACGTGCGCTGACCGGGTCACAGACCGCCGGAGACGCCTATGTGCGGGCGACGCTTGAGGCCATTCTGGCTAAAAAAGAGGCCTTGGGTGAGGACGCCAGTCCGCGGGTCGCGCTTTACCGACTGTTTCACGCCGTTTGGTCCGGTACGGCGGACGTGATGCGGCCGCAGGACAGCGAACAGGGGCCAAAAACACCCGACGAACGCTTGCAGGCGCTGCCGCCGTCGAACCGCGAGGCGCTGCTGCTGTCGTCGGTCGAGCGCTTCTCGCGTGAAGATATCGCCACGATTTTGGGGAAGAGCGAAAGCCAGGTCGACGAAGAAATCGCTGCCGCGCAGGTCGCGATCGAATCCGAGTTGGCTTCGCGCGTCCTCATCATTGAGGACGAGTCCATCATCGCGCTCGACCTTGAGAACATGATGACCGAATTGGGTCATGAGGTTGTCGGCATTGCAGCGACCCGCGACGAGGCGGTTCGTCAGGCGAAGGCGCGTATGCCAGGCCTGATTTTGGCGGACGTGCGGCTTGCCGATGGAAGTTCGGGGATCGACGCTGTGTCGGAGATCTTGCGCTCGTTCGATGTGCCGGTGATCTTTATCACCGCGTACCCAGAGCGCTTGCTGACCGGCGAACGTCCCGAACCGACGTATCTGATTACGAAACCGTTCTTGCCGGAAACGGTGAAGGCGGCGGTCGGTCAGGCGTTGTTCTTTCGGCCGGCCGGCCGCGCGGCCGCCTGAACGCAACCACTAAGGCCCTCCGTTCGTTCTAGAGACACTGGCGGCGCCGGATGAGTTCGTGCGCGCCGCCAATGACTGGAGGACGCTATGACGCTCGATCCGTTCTTTCTGCCTCGCATGATGCCGATCATTCATGCGCCGGAACTCCAACCGGACTGGGCGCTCTTCCTCGATCTCGACGATACGTTGTTGGACTTCGAAGCGACGCCCAGCGACGTCGTCGTCGCTCCAGATCTTGTTAGCACGCTCAAAGCCACATCGTTTGCGCTCGACGGTGCCTTGGCGATCGTTAGTGGGCGGCTGCTTCCGGAAGTCGATAGTTTGTTGGCGCCGCTCAGGCTTCCCGGTGCCGGCGAGCATGGTGCCACGATCCGCATGCCTGACGGATCGATGGACGAAATCGACATGCGTATTCCCTTTGGCTGGGTTCAAGAGCTGCTCGATGCAACGGCGTCGATGAAGGGCGTGATGATCGAGCGCAAGATTCACGGCGTTGTCGCGCATTTCCGCAACGCGCCGCAGTTCGAGACGCAGTTGCGAGACTTGGCGACAAATTTGATCGCCAACGCGACGGCGTTCGAGATCATTGACGGCAAAATGTCGATCGAGATTCACCCGCGCACGGTTACAAAAGCGCGCATGATCGACCGCTTGATGGCGTCCTCCCCATTCGCCGGGCGCGTGCCTGTGTTTGTCGGCGACGATGTGACGGATCTGGGTGGCTTCAATGCCGTCGAGCGTCTGGGCGGGATTGGGTTGGACGTGTCCGAGTATTTCGCCGGGCGTCCGGAGGAAGTCCGCGAGTGGTTGCGGAATTTCGCCTTCGCGTGAAAGCCGGCCGATTGTTCAGACGCATTGTCGCGGCTTTTTAATCGCATTTTCCAGCGCACGGCGAATGGTTCCGCGAAGGAACCCGCCACGCCCCTGGCGCGTTTAAGGATCAGCGCGATGCAAGGCATCGCGAACTTTCGTGCGCAACCCATGAAGGAGTTAGACATGAATATGATCAAGCAGGCATTCACGGGCGCCGTTCTTGCGCTCGCGGCCGTTGTTTCACTTGCAGCGGCGGGCGTCGCACAAGCGGCGTCGGCAGAAGACTTGAACCGCGACGCGCATCAGGCGTTGCAGACGCTCTACCGGACGAACGCGACGGCAGCAGCGGTTTCGCGCAATGCGCGCGCCGTGCTGATCTTTCCGAATATCGTGAAAGCCGGTTTGGTGTTCGGCGGCGCGTACGGCGAAGGTGCGCTCATGAAGGGCAACAACGTTGTGAACTACTACAACTCGGTGTCCGGATCGTGGGGTTTGCAGGCGGGCGCCCAGTCCTACGGGTATGCCGTGTTTCTGATGAACGACAAGGCGCTCGACTACATAGACAAGACCGCCGGTTGGGAAATCGGCGTCGGTCCGACAGTCGTGATCGTCGATGCGGGTGTCGCCAAGAACCTTTCGACCAGCACGCTCAAGGATGACGCCTATGCGTTCATCTTCAATCAACAGGGTTTAATGGCCGGCGTGAGCATCGAAGGCACGAAGATCTCGTTGATCAAACGCGGCAACGACACGCACGTCGAGCGCTAAGCGCTTTGTCTTTCGGGTCACGGTGTGACCGGGCTGCACACTCCTTGGCGGTGCAGCCCGGTTCGTGACCCGGATCCTTTTTACCAAGCTCGGGAGGATCAAGATGACCCTCGAACTTCTTGTTATTTGGCTTGTGGTTGGTGCGGTTGCCGGATGGATCGGTAGCGTCATCGTTGACGGCGGCGGTTCGGGCCTCATCGCCGACATCGTCATCGGGATCGCCGGCGCCTTCATCGGCGGATGGCTGCTTGGGCACCTCGGCATACACGTGCTTGCAGGTATCTTGGGCGCGATATTCTCAGCGACGATAGGGGCAGTCGTGTTGCTGTTGTTGGTGCGCGCACTGCGCAACATCTAGCCCAACGGCACAGGCAAAAAATGAGGCCGCCTCGCTCATCGTGTCCTTGCGGACTTGGTTTGCGAGGCGGCCTTTGGTTTTGCGTAGCTGCTAGTTCGGCTGCTCCGCATCACCATCCGGTGCATCCGAGTCGGGCGGCGGCGCATCTTCGTCATCTGCGCCCGGATCGTTGTCATCCGTCATTCCCTCATCGGGACCTGGCGGTGCGTTGAACTCCGGTCCGCCCATGCCATCTTGCTTTGAACGCGCAGGCATTGTTTGAGCGTTGCCGTCGTCGGAACGTGCTTTCTCGAGCTGATCAAGATTCAGTTGGCGGACCGCGTCATCCTGCTCGTCCGCAGCCGCCGTTCCAATGCCGGCTGTCAGCGCCACAAGCGCTACGCCCGCGAGTGTAATTGCTCTGAGTTTCATGGAGTTTCCCTTTCCCTTTGGTTGATCGACGACTCTCCAACGGGAAAGGGAAACACCATGAAACTGAGAGCTATTACACTCGCCGGCGTGGCACTTGTGGCGCTGACAGCCGGCGTTGGCACGGCGGTTGCGGATGAGCAGGATGATGCGGTCCGCCAACTGAATCTCGACCAGCTCGAGAAAGCACGCTCCGACGACGGCAACGCTCAAACAATGCCTGCACCTTCGCAGAAAGATGGCATGGGCGGA
>JANLXP010000450.1:0-1381 GCA_031365165.1 Alphaproteobacteria bacterium | reverse complement strand
GACGTTCACATAGGGAAACTCAACGCGCGGGAAGAGGTCGACCCCGATCCGCTGCAGCGACACCCAGCCGAGCGCGACCAGCGCGCCGATGACCATCGTGGCCAGAACCGGCCGGCGGATCGAAAGATCGGAAATCCACATGGATTAGAGTTTCGCTTGGGTGGTGGGCTTTGCTGCGGCCGCTTCGACCTTGACCGGCACGCCGTCGGCCAGTTGCGAAAGGTTAGGGCCGGCCAAGAATTCGGTGCCTTCCGGCACGTTGCTCAAGATTTCGACGCGTTCACCGTCGATCTCGTGAGTCGAGAGAGCGACTTTCTTGGCGCGTCCATTTTGTGCGGTGAAGGCGTAGCGCGAGCCGTCGGGGCCGAGGATCGCCTTGCGGTCGACAACCAGCGCCTTGCGCGCGGCAGGGATCAGTTCCACGCGGCAATAGAGGCCTGGAAGAATTTTGTAATCGGGATTGGGCAGTGCCATGCGGACTTCGACGCTGCGCGACTTGTAGTCGATGCCGTAGTTGATCACCGCGACCTTTGCTTCGAACGGCTTTGAAATGCCGTCAACGAAGATCCGACCGTTCATGCCTTCTTTCAGTTGCTCGAAGTACGTCGCGGGCGCCACCACGATGACGGCCAACGGATCGATACCCATGATCTGCACGACGCCTGCTGCACCGCCTGCGCCACCGCCGCCGAAGCGCGTGGCCATGAACCGGCCTTCGTAGACGTCCTTCCTGGAGATCACGCCGTCATAAGGTGCGCGGACGACCGTATCCTTCAATTGCTGACGACCCTGGGCGAGGCGGGCTTCCCAGATTCCGAGTTGGGCGGCAGCGACATCGGCGCTCGTCTTTGTCGTGTCCATGCGCGACTGGCTGACCCAGCCGCCACCTTTGAGAGAATCCTGACGCTTTAGATCCGCTTGCGCATTGCGCAGCTGTGCGCGTGCGAGCGCGACCTGTTTTTCCTGTTCCAGCACGACGAGTTTGATGTCGACGTCGCGCGTGCGAAAGAGGGCTTGGCCTTTTTTTACTTTGCTGCCGACGCCGACCATGACTTCATCGATGATACCATCGACCGTTGGGCCGATGTCGGTCTGGCGCGACGGGGTCAACGAGCCGGTTGCCATGATTGGGACGGCGACGTCTGCCTTCGCGACCTTCACGGTCGAGACGGTTACGGCGACGGGTGCCGCGTCCTTCGCCTGATCTTTTGCTTCGGTCCGCTGACCACAAGCGGCGAGGCCGAGGGCAAGGACGATCAGTGCGGCAACAATAAGAGGCCGATGTGCGGTCATGGCGCGGCGATCCTGGTGACGTCAGGAATTAGTATACTGTATTACTATATGCTACCATACCAATTCGTGAAGACGGGGGTTAGCGCCT
>JANLXP010000433.1:0-3563 GCA_031365165.1 Alphaproteobacteria bacterium | reverse complement strand
GTACGGCGTCCAGCGGTGCGGTGTGGCGTAGAGCGTTATGATCTGGTCGGGGTCGTAGGAGCCGAGTTGGCGCAAGCCTTGCCAGAAGTCGCGGTCGGTGTGGTCGTCGAAGCCAGCGACCCAGGTTGCGAGCGACAGGATGCCGTGTTGGCGCAGGAGGCGGATTGCCTCGCGATCGTCTGAGGTGGTCGCGCCCTTCTTGATGAGATCGAGCGTTGCCTGGTTGGTGTTCTCCATACCCATCAAGAAGCGTTCGAAGCCCGCCTTCTTGTAGAGGTGCAGAATATCGGCGTAGCGCACGATGTCACCCGCACGGGTGGAGCCGATCAGCGTGACGTCCACGTTCTCGGCGATCAACGCTTCGAGGAACGCTTTCCACGGCTTGCGGCCGGCGCTCGGGTTTTCGTCTGCGAAGTTGAAGACTTCCACGCCATGGTCACGATGCAGTCGTGCGATTTCGCCGGCGAGTTTTTTCGGATCGCGATGACGCCAGCGCGTCCAGAAGCCGCGTTGACCGCAATAGTTGCACAGATGCGGACAACCGCGCGAAAACTGGATCACGACCGCACGCTTGTTACCCCAGTAGGAATAACGCTTGTGGTCGATCAGTTCCCAACCGACACGGTACGCATCCAGGTCTTTGATGACGGGCGCGGCGGGTGTTGCGCGCACCTCGCCATGAACGCGAAAGGCGAGGCCCGGGATGTGGGCGTAGCTTTGCGGTTTCGTCAGCGCGTCGAACAGGCGGGTGATCGTCTCTTCGCCCTCGCCGCGGACAATGATGTCGATCTGCGGTTCGCTAGTCAGGATATCGCGCCAGAAATATGTCGGGTGCACACCGCCGTAGACAATCAACGTGCGCGGCATCAGCGCGCGGATGATGCGCGCGAGTTCCAGGATGATCGGATGGCCGGAGGTCGAGCCGGTGTGACCGAACAGGACCGCGTCGGGTGCGTGCGCCAACGCTTGCTCGGCGATGACTTCGAGTTTCATTGGGCCGAACTCGCCGTCGATCAGCGCGACGTCATGGCCGGCATCGATCAGCGGACCGCCGATGCTGAGGAGCCCCAGCGGCGGCAGCTGCTCCTTTGGGATGCGGCTGCCGATGGCGGGGTGTGGGATGTTGATGAGGAGGATGCGCATGGGTTCGACAGTAGGCGCATGACGGCGTTTGCGCGTGTGACGGCGGTCGCGCGTGATAGGAAAGTCACATTGCTGCCGCAAACGTCCTGAAACGTAATGATATCAGCTAGATAGCTGCTCTCGCGTGCATTGATCTGCGACACAACCAGGTGTTGAATGCGGCCTTGGGGAGGACTGGCGGAAAACGCCGGCCTTTTGGGGGACAGTATGAACGGCGTGTGGCGCCTGCCCGGCGTGGTCTGGGCGGCCTTGGCTTTGATTGCGGCCAGTCTTGCCGCGCCCGTGGCATTCGCGGATACGAAACCGGCCGAACCGGCGCCAGCTGTGGCTGCCGCCGCGCCGGTCGTTCAGCCCGCGCTCGACCCGAAGGACATCGAAGCGTTTCTCGACGGCCTGGTGCCGCTTCAGATTGAAACGAACGACATCGCCGGCGCCACGATTTCGATCGTCAAGGACGGCAAAGTCATCTTCGCGAAGGGCTATGGCTACGCCGACGCGAAGACCAAGAAGCCCGTGTCCGCCGAGACGACGCTGTTTCGCATTGGCTCGATCACGAAGCTGTTCACGTGGATTTCGGCGATGCAGCTTGTCGAGCAGGGCAAGCTCGATCTCGACGCTGACGTCGACACCTATCTCGATTTCAAGATTCCCAAGACGTTCGGCAAGCCGGTGACGATGCGCAATCTGATGACGCACCGCGCGGGCTTTCAGGAGATCGTGAAAAATCTCGGCGCGCAGAATGCGGGCAAGCCAGACCTTGCGAAATATGTGCGCGAAAACATTCCGGTGCAGATCTTCGAGCCGGGCACGACGCCCTCCTATTCGAACTACGGCGCGGCGCTGGCCGGCTACATTGTCGAGCGCGCGTCGGGGATGCCGTTCGACGCCTATGTCGAGGCGAACATTTACAAGCCGCTCGGCATGACGCATTCGAGCCTGCGGCAGCCGCTGCCCAAGGAACTCGAAGGCGATATGTCGACGGGCTATCAGCTCGCCTCGGGCGAACCGCTTGCGTTCGAGATTGTGAACGCCTATCCGGCAGGCAGCCAGTCGAGCAGCGCTGTCGACATGACGAAATTCATGATGGCGCTTCTGAACGGGGGCGCGCTCGGCGAGGGCCGCATTCTCAAGCCCGAAACGCTCGCGCTCATGCACGATACGGTGACGACGCTCGATCCGCGCCAGAACGGTATCGGGCTCGGCTTCTATGAAGAGGCGCGCGGATCGCTGCGCACGGTCGGCCACGGCGGCGACTCGATTGCGTTCCACAGCGACTTGCACCTGATCCCGAGCCAGAAGTTCGGCTTCTTCGTTTCGTACAACAGCGCCGGCCGCGGCGAGATCCCGCCGCGCTCGCCGCTCTGGCGCAAGTTCCGAGAGCGTTACTTCATTGACGATCCGGATGCGGCCAAGGTTGCGAAGGACGACACGTCCGGCATCGTCGGCAGCTACCTCACGACACGCCGCTCGGACGCGTCGATCATCAAGATTTTGAGCATCCTCGGCGAACCGACGGTGAGCGCGAACGCAGACGGCACGATCCAGGTCGATGCCTTCACGGGCTTGAACGGGCAACCGCGAAAGTGGGAGCCACTCGGCAACGGCGAATACAGGGCGACGGACGGACGCGGACGCCTCATCTTCAAGCGCGACGACAAGGGGCGGATGATGATGCTGCCCTCGTCATCGGGCGTCGCTTATTACCAAAAGGTGGACCTGCAGGAGAGCTCCATGTTGGTGTTGGGACTGCTGGTCGGATCCATGAGCGTGCTCGCGCTCAATCTCGCATTCTGGCCGGTGGCGGCCGGCGTGCGGCGGCACTACGGCGTCAACCTGCATTGGAACGCGGTCGAGCACATCTTGCGGCTCTTCGTGATGATGACGTCGGCTGCGTTGCTGACGCTCTTCATCGGGTTCGTCGTGGGGCTCGCCCCAGGTTTGGCCAACGTTTGGAAGCTCGACAGCAGCGTGGACGAGACACTGAGGGTTGCGCAGCTGATCGGCTATGGCGGCGTATTGGGCTCGTTCTTCGCGGTCGTGAACGCGATCCAGGCGTGGGCCAATCCGTTGCGCGGCTTTTGGGGCCGCGTGAAGGAAAGCGTCGTGGCGATTGCCTGCTTGGCTCTGATCTGGATTGCGTGGACGATGAACCTGTTCGATCAGTCGCTGCGGTTCTAGCGCCAGACCGCTGGTCGAGACGCTGTAAAGAGCAACACGAAGATCGCGAAGGATTCACGAAGCGCACAAAGGCGCTGCGTTCCGCTGTTGGTCTCGGCGCGGTGTCGGGTCAGACTTGTTTCCCGCAAAGGCGCAAAGCCGCAAAGAAAAAACGGTGCCCACCTTTGGCGCGAAGCGCCTGTCGAGCCTAGGAATGGCGCCTGCGGCGCCGGAAGAAACTCTTTGCGGCTTTGCACCTTGGC
>JANLXP010000417.1:0-3366 GCA_031365165.1 Alphaproteobacteria bacterium | reverse complement strand
CGGTGACCGCCCAATACGAGATCGTCAGTACGGGTGCGACGGGACACGCCGAGTCGGTGCAGGTTGTCTACGACCCGTCGAAGGTTACGCTCGGGCAATTGCTGAAAGTGTTCTTTTCCGTCGCGCACGATCCGACGCAGCTCAACTATCAGGGCCCGGATCACGGGACACAGTACCGCTCGGCGGTGTTCTTTGCGACGGCCGAACAGCAGCGCGTCGTGCAAAGCTATATTGGGCAACTGCAGGCCGCGCGCGTCTTCAGCGGACGGATCGTCACCGAAGTGACGCGCTTGAACGCGTTTTACCCCGCTGAGGCCTATCACCAGGACTACGCCGAACGAAATCCGGACCAGCCCTATATCGCGCACAACGACTTGCCGAAAATTGCGGCGCTGAAGCGGCAATTCCCCGAACTTTATGTGGGCAACTGAGAACAGTGGTAGGCTCGGGCGGTTCGAAGGTGAGGGCTGCTGATGAGTGACGTTGGAATGGCGGAGGCGTCCAAGACGACGCGCAAGCCGTCGCATCCGCTCATTGTGCGTGTCACGCACTGGATCAATGCCTTTGCGATCATCTTGATGATCGGGAGCGGTTGGCGCATCTACAATGCGTCACCGCTTTTCGGCTTTCGGTTCGACAACATGTTCACGCTAGGCGGATGGTTGGGAGGCGCGCTGCAGTGGCATTTCGCGGCGATGTGGCTTTTCGTACTGAACGCGTTGGTCTATTTGATTTACGGCGTCGTATCCGGTCACTTCCGGCGTTCTTTCTGGCCGATCCAGCCGCGCGAAGTGCTGCGCGAGTTTTTGTTGGCGCTTCAGTTCAAGCTTGGTCATGACGGCGGCGCTTACAATGCCGTGCAGCGGCTTTTCTATTTCGGCGTCATCGGCGCGATGATCGTCGTGTTTCTGTCGGGTCTTGCGATTTGGAAGCCGGTTCAGGTTCAGACGCTGGCTGCGCTGATGGGCGGTTACGAAGGTGCGCGCATCGTGCATTTTCTCGCGATGACAGCGATTGTCGGCTTCTTGATCGTGCATCTGAGCCTGGTTGCGATTGTGCCCAGCACGCTGTGGCCGATGATTTGGGGCGGAACGCGCAGTGGTCATGGCGAGGGTAAGTCATGACGCCGAAAACCCCGAAACGTCCGATCATTCCAGCGACGCGCCCCGAGCTTCACAAGATCGAGCGGCGCCTCTTCTTGAAGCAGTCGCTCAGCCTCGGCGCGCTCACGTTGCTCACCGGGTGCGACGTATCAAAAGAAAAGCACGTGCGAAGCGTCTTGCAGGCGATGTCGCAATGGAATGACGGCGTCCAGGCGGCGCTGTTTAGTCCGACGCGCTTGGCGCCGGAATATCCTGAAAGCGCGATTACGAAGCCGTTTCCGTTCAACGCGTTCTATCCACGCGACAAGGCGCCAGCCGTGGACGGCTCGACCTTCAAACTCGACGTCGGCGGGTTGGTTAGCGAGCGGCAGTCTTGGACGCTCGACCAGCTGCGCGCGTTGCCGCAAAAATCTCAAATTACCCGGCACATTTGCGTCGAAGGGTGGAGCGCGATCGGGAAGTGGGGCGGCGTGCCGTTCAGGCTGTTCCTGGAGCGCATCGGTGCGGATCTCAAAGCGTCCTATGTCGGCTTCAAATGTGCCGACAATTATTACACCAGTATCGACATGCCGACGGCGCTGCATCCGCAGACGTTGCTGGCGCTCACCTATGCGGACCAGATTTTGCCGCGCGAGTACGGCTTTCCGATGAAGCTGCGCATTCCGACGAAGCTTGGCTTTAAGAACCCGAAGCACATCATGGCGATCGAGGTTACCAATACCAACCCGGGTGGTTATTGGGAGGACAAGGGATATAATTGGTTCAGCGGCTCGTAAGTCCGCTGAGTCACGTCGCCGCGCGGGGGCCGGGTGTATGCAATCTGAACGCCGTCGCGCAATCCGCGCATCAACGCTGATCGCGACGTTTGCCGCTTTCGCTCTTTCCGGCTGTGTGACCGCCAGCCTGTCGAACCCCGTCAACCTTCCGCTGGCAGGCGACGCGCCCCGTGTTCAACCCGCAGCGATGAACGTCGACGGCGATGTCGTTGCGCTGTCGTTCTCAGGTGGTGGTGCGCGTGCGGCCGCATTCTCGTTCGGCGTGCTTGAAGGTTTGGGCGAGATGCCACGGGCGGGCGGCGGCACGCTGCTCGATCACGTGGCGTTTGTTTCCGGTGTCTCCGGCGGCGCAATTACGGCGGCCTATTTCGGTCAGCGTGGTATCGCGGGCCTCGGAGGTTTTCGTGCTGCCTATCTCGACAAGGATTGGGCGTCGGAGCTTCACACCAGCCTCGCTTCGCCTTTGAACTGGGCGCGCGCGTATGACGGGGCTTTGAACGAGCGCGACCGACTCGGTGATTGGCTCAACGCCGAACTATACCAAGACGGCACCATCGGCGATTTGTGGCAGGCGAACCGCCCGCGCATCTGGATCAACGCGACCGACCTTTACGCCGGCGTACCGTTTGCGTTTGACGCCATGTATTTCGACGCGCTTTGTAGCGATCTCGCGAGCGTTCGCATCGCCGACGCTGTTGCGGCCTCGATGTCTGTGCCGGTGGTCTTTCGTCCTGTTGTCGTTGCGTCCTATGCCGATCAATGCAAAAGGCCGCTGCCCGGTTGGATCGCGAAGGCTGCACGCGACCGGGCGATGCCGGAGCTCATGCGCACGACGGCGCGCGCCTTCGAATCCTATCGCGATCCCGGACAGGTGCGGTTCCTGCATCTCGTCGACGGTGGTGTCGCGGACAATTTCGGCCTTTCTTCGCTCGTCATGATGCGGCGCGCGGCGACGACTCCGATCGCGCCGTTCACGCCGCGAGACGCCGTGCGCGTGCGGCGCATGACGTTCATCGTCGTCAATGCTGAGCAAAATCCTTCGGGCGATTGGGCGCTGACGCAGAAGGGCCCTGGCGGCGCCGAAACGCTTGCCGCCGCGATGGATGGTGCGATCAACGTCAGCAAACGCCGGTCCTACGACACCTTCCGCGACACGATCGTCGGTTGGGAGCGCGACGTGCGCCGTTATCGCTGTGCGCTGCCAAGGGCGGAGGCCGGGCGATTGGCTGCGGGGATCAAGAATTGGGACTGCCGCGATGTCCACTTCACGGTCGACATGATCTCTTTCGCCGACCTCCCCGGTGAGCAGGGCAAGCGCCTTGGGGCCGTGGAAACCCGCGTGAGCCTGCCCGCCGAGACCATCGACGCCCTGATCGAGGGCGGCAGGCAAGCCGTCAAAGCCAACCTGCTCGCGCGCGCGTTGGGGCGTTAGGTCGAAGACCACCCCATCGGGGCGCACGACGCGGCTAGGGCTGTGGGGCCCGTCG
>JANLXP010000409.1:0-13754 GCA_031365165.1 Alphaproteobacteria bacterium | reverse complement strand
GCCGCCCCCACGACTCCGGCGTTGGCGGCAATACGTCCATCGGATAGTCGGAATAGGCGGTCGGCACGGTCACGCGCTCGCCGGGTTTGAGCAACGCGCTCCGCTCAGCGGGCCCCGCCTTGTAGAGCATGTTCGCCGAATTGATGGTGCCGGAGTACCAATAGAGCGATAGCTGCGTGCACATCGTGTGCATCGGAAACCGCGCCTCCATCCCCTCAAACGGGTGATCCTTGCGCGTGTCGCCGAGCCGCCAATATTTGTCGGCCAGCCACCCCGCCAGCCCGACCGGCGAATCCATCAATGCGAACGCCAATGCCATCGGCTTCGTCGATTGGATCGAACGATAGCCTTCCTCTTGCGCCCACCACGCCTTCATCTTCTCGATCCACACACCTTCCTCTGGCGTGACAGATCGCTGCGACGGATGCTTGAGATGCGGCCGCAGCGGTAGCATCGTGAGGTGGATGGCGATGACGCTCTTGGGATGCTGCAGCGCCAACCGCGAGGTTACGAAACTGCCCCAATCGCCAGCCTGCGCCACATAGCGGTCGTAGCCCAGCACATTGTGCATTAACCGGTGCCAAAGCTCCGCCATCGCGGCAGGTCCGATCGGTATCGCCGGCTTGGACGACCACCCGTATCCGATCAGCGACGGCACGACAACGTCGAACCCATCTTCCGCGTCGCCGCCGAACCGCTCTGGATGCGCCAGCGGCTCGATCACATCCAAGAACTCGCGATAGGTCGAAGGCCACCCGTGCGTCAGGATCAACGGCAATGGCTGACGCCCCGAACCCTTCTCGTAAATGAAGTGGACAGTGTGAGTCTCGCCGCCAGCTTCGAGTTCGACCGTGAACTGCGGGAATCTGTTCAGCTCCGCCTCGGCTTGGTCCCAAACGAATTCATCGCGCCAATGCGCGACCAGCCGATGCATATAGGAGAGGTTCGTCCCCCAATCCCACGCCGCGTTGCCTGCAGGCTCATTCGGCCATCGCACGCGCGCAAGGCGTGCTTTCAAATCCTCGACATCGCCTTTCGGAACAGCAACCTTGAAGGGCTTCACAGGGCGTCCATCTCCCGCCCGAACGCGCGAACGTCTTCGATGAAATCCTGAGGCCGCTCCATCGCCGCGAAGTGACCGCCGCGCTTGAACTCCGTCCAGCGCACGACGTTGAGATGTTTCTCCACCATCGATCGCGGCGGGAAGGGGATCAGGTCTACAGGAAACCGCGCGATCGCGACCGGCTTCTCGACCCGCGTCTTCGGCGGCACAGGCTTGCCGCCCGCATCCTCGAACAAACCGCGATACATCCACGTCGCCGTGCCGAACGTGCGGGTGACGAGATAGAGCATGATGTTCGTCAGCAACTGATCCTTCGTGTAGACGCTCTCGAGCTTCCCGTCGTCGAGATCGGACCAGCCCTTAAACTTCTCGATGATCCACGCCGCCGTACCGACCGGCGAATCCATCATCCCGTAGGAGAGCGTCAACGGCTTCGTCGATTGTAGCCGGAAATACGCACCCTCCATGTCGAACAGCATCTGGAATTGCTTCTCAGCTTGTTTCTCTTCCTCGGTCTCGGCGACCACGCCAGGTGAGCGCCAACCCAGCATGTTCAGATGCACCGCCTTGCAGCCGCGCCCCTCGTAGCCGAGCCACCCAGACACCGACGAACCCCAATCGCCGCCTTGCGCGATGTAGTCGGAATAGCCGAGCGTGTTCGTCATCAGTTCGTCGAAATATCCGGCAACCGTGCGCGGACTCATCGGCTTCGCTGGCTTGTCCGAAAATCCATAGCCCGGTAACGACGGGACGATCACGTCGAATGCATCGGTAATCTTGCCCGCATGCTTCTGGGGATTCGCCAGCGGCTCAATCACGTTCAAGAACTCGACGATCGATCCCGGCCAACCATGACTGATGATCAATGGCCGCCGCTTCGGCGCGTTCGATTTCAGATGAATGAAATGGATGTCGAGATCGCGCACCCGCGCCTTGAAGTGCGGCAGTCGGTTCAGCGCCTCCTGCTCGCGAAACCAGTCGTACCCATGCAGCCAATATTCGACGAGTTCTTTCATCGTCGATAACTCGGCGCCATAAGCCCACCCGCCACCGGCCGGCGCATCCGGCCACTCGAACGCGCGCACCCGCTCCATGATTTTGTTGATCGTCGCTTGCGAAATCTCGATCTTAAACGGAACGGGTTGGGACATTGCGGCGCCTCCAGTCTCTTGCTTGGCAATTGGAGACCCGGATCGCTTCGCGCGCAAGTTACCTTTTCATCAAGCGCAAGCTGCCCTAGGCTCATGGCAACAAGGGAACGCTACGGCATGAGCATCACAGTCACCCGGCTGACAAGCGCGCTTGGCGCGGAGATTTCCGGCGTCGATCTGGGCGCGGCCCTCGGCAACGATGCGTTCGCCACGGTGCACAAGGCGTTGCTTGATCACTGCGTGATCTTCTTTCGTGACCAGGTCATGACACCGGATCAACAAATCGCCTTTGCCCGCCGCTTCGGCCCAATCTCGATCCATCCCTTCGCAGCATCGATCGAGGGCCATCCCGAGGTCATGCGCGTCTTCAAGGAGAAGGACGACAAGATCAACTTCGGCGGCGGATGGCATTCCGACATGACGTTCTTCGAAAAGCCGCCGCTCGGCAGTGTCCTCTACGCCAAGGAAGTCCCACCCGCAGGCGGCGACACAATGTTCGCCAATCAATACCTCGCCTACGACGCGCTCTCGCCCGGCATGAAGCGCACGCTCGACGTGCTGAACGCGGTTCACTCGGCGAACGCGCAGTACGGCGTCGATGGTATGAGCGAAGCGAACCGTCACAACGACCAACGCTCGATGAAGCCGAAGACGTCGGATGAGGCGAAAGCCGAAATGATCCACCCGGTCGTTCGCACGCACCCCGAAACCGGCCGCAAGGCGCTCTACGTGAACATCGGGTTCACGCAACGCTTCGACGGTTGGACAAAGGAAGAGAGTCGGCCGCTGTTGCGCTGGCTCTACGAACACTGCGCCAAGCCCGAATTCACCTGCCGCTTCCAGTGGCGCAAAAACTCGGTCGCGTTCTGGGACAACCGCTGCGCCCAGCATTACGCGCTGAACGACTACCACGGTCACCGGCGTGAGATGCACCGGGTGACCGTGGAAGGCGATAGGCCGCGCTAGCTCAAATCGTTCCGTGGCACTGTTTGAACTTCTTGCCTGAACCGCACGGGCAGGGTGCGTTGCGCGAGACCTTCCCCCAGGTTTGCGGGTCATTCGGGTTGACGGGCACAGGCCGGCCCGCAATCCGCGGCGTGTTCATACGTGTCCCGGTGTCAGGCTCGTCGAACTCGTTCTCGCCGGTGTCGGGGTTGATGTGCATCGCCTGCATCTGAGGTAGCGCGCGCTCGTCCAGTTGCGGCGCTTCCATCTGGATCTGCACGTGCATCAACTGCCGCGTCACCTCTTGGCGCACATGCGCGAGCAGGGCCTCAAACAGCAAAAACGCTTCCGTCTTGTACTCGTTCAGCGGATCGCGCTGACCATAACCGCGCAGGCCGATCGTGTGCCGCAAATGCTCGAGCGTGACCAAATGTTCGCGCCACTCGTGATCGAGTGTCTGCAGCAGTACCGAACGCTCGATCTGGCTCACGGCTTCCGGCGGTGCACCGCGCAACCGGTCGTCGCCGCGGGCGTCAGCCGCCTTCGTGATGCGCTCGATGATCTCTTCTTCTGCGATGCCGTCCTGCTTGCCCCATGTGTCGATCGACAGGTCGAGGCCGAAATAATCACGCACCTCGCTGTCCAGTTCGCCAAGCTTCCACTGCTCAACGTACGACCCTGCGGGAATATAGCGCTTGACCAAGTCTTCGATCAGCTGATGACGCATCGCGATGATCGTGTCGTGGACCGTGTCCGCGCTGATGAACTCGAGCCGCTGCTCGAAGATCGTCTTGCGCTGGTCGTTCATCACGTTGTCGAACTTCAGCAAGTTCTTGCGGATGTCGAAGTTGCGCGACTCCACCCGTTGCTGCGACTTCGCGACGGCGGCGTTGACCATGCCGTGGCTGATCGCCTCGCCTTGCTTCAGCCCAAGGCGCTGAAGCATCCCGTCGAGCTTGTCCTGCCCGAAGATGCGCATCAGATCGTCGTGCAGGCTCAAATAGAATTTCGAATGCCCAGGGTCGCCTTGACGGCCCGAGCGGCCGCGTAGCTGATTGTCGATGCGCCGGCTCTCGTGCCGCTCGGTGCCGAGCACGTAGAGCCCGCCGGCGTCGATCACGCGCTTCTTAGCCTCGGCGATCTCCGCGCGAATCCGATCCGCGACGACCTTCTTCTCGGCTTCGTCTTCGATGCCGGTCGTCTCGATTGCAATGCGCATGTCGGCATTGCCGCCAAGCTGAATGTCGGTGCCGCGGCCCGCCATGTTCGTCGCGATGGTGACGGCGCCAGGCACGCCCGCTTGGCTGATGATCTGCGCTTCCATCTCATGATAGCGCGCGTTCAAGACGTTGTGCTTGATCTTCTGCTTCTTCAAAACCGCGGCCAGCGTCTCGGACTTCTCGATCGACACCGTGCCGACAAGCACAGGCTGCTCGCGCGCCACGCAGTCGCGGATCGTCTCAACGATCGCATCGTATTTCTCTTCGACTGTCCGATAGATTTCGTCGTCGTCGTCGCCGCGCGATACCGGTACGTTCGTCGGAATCTCCAAAACGTCGAGGTCGTAGATTTCCATAAACTCGTTCGCTTCCGTCGCGGCCGTACCGGTCATGCCGGCGAGCTTCGAATAGAGGCGGAAATAGTTCTGGAAGGTGATCGATGCCAGCGTCACGTTTTCCGGTTGGATGACGGCGTTCTCTTTCGCCTCCAGCGCCTGGTGAAGCCCTTCCGAATACCGGCGGCCTTCCATCATGCGGCCGGTGAACTCGTCGATGATGATGACCTTGTTGTCTTTGACGATATAGTCGCGGTCTTTCTGGAACAGCTTATGCGCACGCAACGCCTGGTTCACGTGATGGACCAGCGAAACGTTCGTGATGTCGTAGAGGCTGCCCTCGGTCATCACGCCGTTCTTGGCGAGCCACTTTTCGACCGCCTCATTGCCTTCTTCGGTCAGCGTAATGCTGCGCTGCTTCTCGTCGAGTTCGTAATACTCGGGCTGCAGCTCCGGCATGAACGCGTCGATCACCTTATAGAGGTGAGAGTTGTCTTCCGTCGGACCTGAAATGATCAGCGGCGTGCGCGCCTCGTCGACCAAAATCGAGTCCACTTCGTCGACGATCGCGAAATTGTGCCCGCGCTGCACCATCTGCGCCTTCGTGTATTTCATATTGTCGCGCAGATAGTCGAAGCCGTATTCGTTATTCGTACCGTAGGTCACGTCGGCGGCGTACTGGTCGCGCCGCTGCGGGTCGTTCAACCCATGCACGATGCACCCGACGGTCAGGCCCAAGAACTTATAGACCTGCCCCATCCACTCCGCGTCGCGCCGGGCCAGATAGTCGTTCACAGTGACGACGTGCACGCCCTTACTCGATAGCGCGTTCAGATAGACGGGAAGCGTTGCGACAAGTGTCTTGCCTTCGCCGGTCTTCATTTCGGCGATGTCGCCATCGTGCAGCACCATGCCGCCGATCAGCTGCACGTCGAAGTGCCGTTGACCGAGCGTGCGTTTTGCTGCCTCGCGAACTGTCGCAAAGGCGTCGGGCAAAAGGTCGTCAAGCGACCGCCCGTTCGCGACCTGCTCGCGGAACGTCACCGTGCGTTGGCGCAAGCCCTCGTCGGTGAGCTTCGCGATGTCCGCTTCCAGCGCGTTGATTCTGGGAACTCGTGCGTAGAAAGGCTTAAGTCTACGATCGTTGCTGGAGCCGAAAATCCTTTTGGCCAGCGTTGACAAGCCGAGCATTCGAAACCGTCCTTGAAGAGAAAAGAATTAGGTCGAAGCGCTACAACCGCCGAGATGGCGGGACTCGCCTCCAAGACGTACGGAAACAGGGGTTTCGCGCGAAGCCGCTGGGACAGATAAGGGGGGACCACCCCCCTGTCAACGCGACGACGGGACAGGCGGGTCCAAGTGTTGCACCGCGCGCCGAACGCAAAGACAGACCGTGCGACAGAGTGATCCGATCACCGAACTCTTAACCCTCGGGACGGCGACAATGCCCCATCCGCCGCAACGGAACTGGGGAAGGAGTCCATCGCAGAATTCTGCCGTTCTTGACCGGTTTTGCGCCGCCCGCTACTGAACAAACCGCGGACGCGTGACAAAAGTCCATCGCGCGGCCCGAGAGGGAATCAATCAATGGCCCCGCCAGCGGGCAAGTCTGCGAAAGTTGCGGTGACCGCGAAATCGGCACCGGAAACGGCGCCCAAGGCCGTCAAGAGCGCGCCCCCCGTCTCACCATTGGCCCCCAAATCGCTCGCGAAGCTGCAGCCGATCTCTGGTGTGCGCCTCGGCGCCGGTTCCGCCGGCATTCGTTACGAAGGCCGCACCGACGTTCTTATGGCCGTCATGGCACCTGGCACAACGGTCGCTGGCGTCTTCACGACCTCAAAAACCGCGGCCGCACCGATCGATTGGTGCCGCGCCGCCTTGCTACCGCGCTCCGGCCGGGTGCTCATCGTCAATTCCGGCAACGCGAACGCCTTCACGGGCCGCGCCGGCGTGGAAGCGGTGCGTGCGACCGCCGACGCAGCGGCAGCGATTGCAGGCTGCAAGCCCCAGGAAGTCTTCATCGCTTCGACCGGCGTCATCGGCGAACCGCTGCCTGTGAAGCGCCTGACGAGCGCCTTGCCCGAAATCTACGAAAACACCGGCGCCACCGCGTGGGAGCAAGCCGCCCGCGCGATCATGACGACCGACACGTTTCCGAAGATGGCAACCGCGAGCGCCCAAATCGACGGCCAGATCGTCAAGATCAATGGTATCGCCAAAGGCTCGGGCATGATCGCGCCGGACATGGCGACGATGCTCTCGTTCGTGTTCACCGATGCAGCGATCCCGGGCGACGTATTGCAGCTTCTGCTGCAACAAGGCGTCGAGACCAGCTTCAACGCCATCACGGTCGATAGCGACACCTCGACCAGCGACGCGCTGTTGCTGTTCGCGACAGGCAAGGGCGCGCGCCACAATCCGCTCATCCGCGCAAACGACAAGCGCCTCGACGATTTCCGCATCAAGCTGAACGGCCTCTTGCAGGACTTGGCGACCCAAGTCGTGCGCGACGGCGAAGGGGCAACAAAGCTCGTGCGCGTCAATGTCACCGGCGCGGAAAGCAACCCGGCCGCGCGCAAGATTGCGCTGAGCGTCGCAAACTCGCCCCTCGTCAAAACCGCCGTCGCAGGCGGCGACACCAACTGGGGCCGCGTTGTCATGGCGGTCGGCAAGTCCGGCGAGGCCGCGAACCGCGACAAGCTCTCGATCAAATTCGGCGGCCACAAGGTCGCGACCATGGGCCAGCGAGACCCGAACTATTCGGAAGCGCTCATGAGCCGCTACATGCAACGCCCGGAGATCGAAATCGACATCGATGTCGGCGTCGGCAAAGGGGCGTCGGGCGTGTGGACCTGCGACCTCACCCACGGCTACATCTCGATCAACGGCGACTACCGCAGTTGAGCGTGGAGCCGCCAGCCAAACTCCTCCTCGTCGCCGCCTGCGCTTTGATCGACCCTGATGGCCGCGTTCTCTTGGCGCAGCGCCCTGAAGGCAAGTCGATGGCCGGCTTATGGGAGTTTCCGGGCGGCAAGATCGAACCCGGCGAGCGTCCCGAATTGACACTGATCCGCGAACTCGACGAGGAGCTGGGCATCGCGGTGAAGGAAGATTGCCTCGCACCCTTCGCATTTGCGTCGCATGGTTACGAAAGTTTCCACCTGCTGATGCCGCTATTCCTTTGCCGCCGCTGGGAAGGCATCGTGTCCCCGCGCGAGGGCCAAAAACTGGCGTGGGTGCGTCCGAACGACATGGGCACATACCCGATGCCGCCCGCGGATGTGCCGCTCGTCGCACAGTTGCGCGACCTGCTCTGAGCGAAAAGCCCGCGATTTCGCGATCGGTAAAATTGAACGGGTTACGCCCCGTTAAGGCCACTCGTTGCAACCTCGCATTTGAATGGAACTCAACCGAGGTGGACGATGGGCGCCCCAACTCGAATGCTGAAGATCTTTGCTGCCGATGAAAGCGGCGCGACTGCCGTGGAATACAGCCTGATCATCGGGCTGATATTCCTGGCTATTCTCGCGTCCATCAATTCGGTGGCGGCAGCGACGACGGCGATGTTCAATTTGATTTCATCGGCAATGTCCTAACCGCTCGCAGCCAAAGCTAGCCTGCCCAGCCCGTCAGATAGACGATGTCGAACGTCGCCGGCACCCGGCCATCGGGTCCGGCGAATTTTTTTGCGTAGATTTCGCTCGCGCGCGCCAGGACACCGCGCTTCAAGAACGTTCGCCGCCGCTCGTGCAGCACGTTCGTCTCGCCCATGCCACGCAGATCGGCCAGTAATTTGAGCGGGTGTTCATAGCGCACCGTCAGCGTATCGACGTCGGCAACGGGAAGCGTAAACCCCGCCCGCTGCAACAGCCCGCCCGCATCGCGCACGTCGACGAAGGGCGCCACACGCGGCGACAAGCCGCCCTCGACCTCGACTTCAGCTTCTGCCAGCGCGAGCCTCAATTCGTGCAGTGTCTGGCCGCCAAGCATTGCGGCCAGAAATAGTCCGTCAGGCTTCAACGCGCGCCGGATCTGCGCCAGCGCGCCGGGCAAATCGTTCGCAGCGTGCAAAGTCAAAACGCTGACGTAGCCATCGAGTGTCTGCGCGCCGAACGGCACCGCCTCCTCGTCGAACACGAGCCCACCGGGCGCCGCAAACCCGAGTGCGTTATCCCCCGAGACCCAGCAACCAGCTGGCGCGCCGGCACCGTACCAAACCGTACGCGCGAGGGGCCGATTGATCGCCGCTAACCTGTCTCCGATCTCCTCGCAGGCAGCCGTCGCGAGGAACGAAAAGGCATCGAAGCCTCGTGCCGCCCGCTCGCGCCGCAGCCGCCGCAATTCCGTGTCGAATATTTGTGGAACATCACTCATACCGGGCGCCAACTCTGGCACAGGCGGTAAAGACGCGCCATGATCGCGCCGATGGGTTTGGCTTCCTTCAGCGTCGGCAAGTTGACGCGCGCCGCCGCGCGCGTGGCGCTCGATCTCATCCTGCCGCCGCTCTGCCTGAAGTGCCGCGTCCCGGTCGGAGAGCCGCAATCGGTCTGCGCGGCATGTTGGAGCGAACTCCGTTTCTTGAGTGCGCCCCACTGTGCGCAGTGCGGCCTGCCGTTCCCACATGACCTCGGCGCGGGCATCAAATGCGGCGCCTGCATCGCCCAGCCGCCGCCATTCGCAAAATCGCGCGCGGCGATCGCATATGACGACGCCAGCCGGGATTTGATCCTCGGCTTCAAACATGCCGACAAGTTGGAAGCCGCGCCCCTCTTCGGGCGCTGGATGGCCACCGCAGGACGCGACGTCTTCGCGGGGGCGGATCTCTTGATTCCGGTGCCACTCCATTGGCGCAGGCTTGCGGCGCGCCGCTACAATCAAGCAGCGCTGCTCGCACATGCCATGGCCGCTCGTGCGCGCGTTCCAGTCGACACCGGGATATTGCTGCGCACCAAGTCGACACCCAGCCAAGGCGAAATGCCCTCAGCCCGCGCACGCGCCAAGAATGTCGTGCGCGCTTTCGCGCTTGCGGAAAACGGCAAGGCAAAGGTTGCCGGCCGGAACCTTGTGCTGGTTGACGATGTGTTGACCACTGGCGCGACCGTCGGGGCGTGCGCGAAAACGCTGCTAAAGGCGGGCGCCGCGTCTGTATCTGTAGTCACATTGGCGCGCGTTGTGCGCCCGTTAAGGCTGTCCCTCTAATGATCGACAGTGGCCTTGCGGTCGGTTCCGTCCTATATCTTTGTGCGAGAGTGCAGAGCGATTCCAATGTCAGCTGTCATGCGTCCTGACACCACCGCCGCGATCGTCGTCTACGCGACGCTGCTTTGTCCCTATTGCCACCGGGCGAAGGCGCTCCTGCGCAAGAAGGGCGTAAACTTCACCGAGATCGACGTCGGCATGGACGCGGAGAAGCGCGCTGAAATGACGAAGCGCGCTCACGGCCGCTACACGGTTCCCCAGATCTTCGTCGGCGACACTCACCTTGGGGGCTGCGACGACCTCTACGCGCTGGAAGACGCCGGCAAGCTCGACTCAGTGTTGAGCGGCAGCTAACCTCAAAGGCATGAGCCAAACGTTCCGTGCCGCCTGTGCGCAAATGCGCACGGGCCTTGATGTCGCCGCCAACATCGATGCCGCTTCTGCCTTGATCCGCGAGGCGAAAGCGAGGGGCGCGCAGTTCGTGGCAACCCCCGAAATGACATCGCTGTTCGAAGCCGAATCCGACGCGCTGTTTGCGAAGGTTCGCAGCGAAGAAGACGACACCGCGCTGAAAGCCTTCCGCGCCCTCGCCGAGGAACTCTTGCTGTGGCTCTCAATCGGCTCACTCCCGATCAAGGTGGCCGAACGCCAATGTGCGAACCGCTCGTTCCTAATCGATCCCAAGGGCGCGGTTCGCGCGACCTACGACAAGATTCATATGTTCGACGTCGACCTGCCGGGTGGCGAGGTCTATCGCGAATCGCGCAACTACCGCCCGGGTGAGCGCGCCGTCGTTGCGAACCTGCCGTGGGGCAAGTTGGGCTTGAGCGTTTGCTATGACCTGCGCTTCCCGCATCTCTATCGAGCTCTGGCGAAAGCGGGCGCTTCGTTCCTCACAATCCCGGCGGCCTTCACCTACACCACGGGCCAAGCCCACTGGCACGTGCTGCAGCGCGCCCGTGCGATTGAAACAGGCTGCTTCGTCGTTGCAGCAGCGCAAGGCGGCAAGCACGAGAACGGCCGCCACACATTCGGCCACAGCGTGATCGTCGATCCGTGGGGCAACATTATCGCCGAAGCGGGCGACGCGCCCGGTGTGATCGTCGCGGACATCGACCCGAACAAGGTCGCCGAGGCTCGCGCGCGCGTGCCCGCGCTCAACCACGACCGCCCATTCACGTTGTCCTGATGCGCAATCCGCTGGTCGCGACGTTGTTGGTGACGATCGTTGCATTTTGGACGGCGCTGGCGCCGTCGGGCGCCGCGCCGATCTCCTTCCGCGATCTTCTCGCCCGGCCGCGCGCGACGCCGACGAAGATCGTGACCTATGGTCCGGCACCACATCAATTCGCCGAGCTTTGGCTGCCCGAAGGCCCGGGCCCGCATCGCACATTGGTGATGATCCACGGCGGTTGCTGGCTCGCAGATCTGCCGGGCACGGAGTTGATGGCCTACCTCTCTGAAGACCTGCGCCAACACGGCTACGCAGTCTGGAGCATCGACTACCGCCGTATCGGCGACGAAGGCGGCGGCTATCCGGGCACGTTCGCCGATGCGGCGACCGCCATCGACAAGCTGAAAGAGATCGCGCCGGCAGAGAAGCTAGACCTCAGCAAACTCGTCGCGATCGGTCATTCGGCAGGTGGCCATCTCGCAACATGGTCCGCGGGCCGCAAGCGACTGCCAAAGGCGAGTGCCGTTGCCAACGAAAGTCCACTGGCCATTACCGGCGTGATCAGCCTCGCCGGCATCAACGACCTAAGGGCTTATCGCGAAACCGGGCCAAGCGCCTGCGGTGGGCCGCCGACCATCGACGCGCTAACGGGCGCTGCCACGCGATCGAAGGCCGACATCTTGGCGGACACATCGCCGGCCGCGTTACTGCCCATCGGCGTCAGGCAAATCATGATTTCAGGGGCGCTCGACAAGATCGTGCCGCCGGCCTTCGGCAAAGCGTATGCGGCCGCAGCCGCAAAGAAGGGCGATACGGTCAAAGAGATCACGATCGAAAACGCCGGCCACTTCGAACTCATCGATCCGACGTCGGACGCATGGAAGACAATCCGCGCCGAAATCGACGCGCTAATGAAATGACGCTCACCCGCGAACACGCGCAAGACCTCGACGCTCGAGACCCACTCGCCCACGCGCGCGACCGCTTCTCGATCCCCGACGGCATCATCTATCTCGACGGCAACTCGCTCGGTTGTTTGCCGAAGAGCGTTGCCCCGCGCCTGCGCGAAGCGATTGAAAACGAATGGGGCAGGGGCTTGATCCGTTCCTGGAACACCGCCGGCTGGTACACCGCGCCACAGCGTGCAGGCGCCAAGATCGCAAAACTCATTGGCGCGGCACCCGGCGAGGTCATTGTCACCGACTCGACCTCGGTCGATCTCTTCAAGGTGCTGGCCGCAGCACTGCGAATGCAGCCCGGACGCAAGACGATCTTGGGAATTCACGGCGACTTCCCGACCGACGCCTACATCGCCAGCGGTATCGCGAATTTGACCGGCACAAAGTTCAAGCGCGTGGACGCCCGCGGTCTAGCCGGCGCGATCGACACAGAAACCGCCGTCGTCTCGCTCACCCAGGTGAATTACAAATCCGGCTTCATCCACGACATGCGCGCGATCACCGACGCGGCACACGCGAAGGGCGCGCTCATCGTCTGGGACCTCTCGCACAGCGCCGGCGTCCTGCCGCTCGAACTTGGCGAGTGTGGCGCCGACTTCGCGGTTGGCTGCGGTTACAAGTACCTGAACGGTGGTCCCGGCGCGCCCGCCTACGTCTTCGTCGCAAAGCGCCATCACGACGCGTTCGACCACCCGCTGACCGGGTGGCTTGGCCACATCGACCCGTTCGCTTTCGCCGACGATTACGAACACGCGAAAGGCATGGACAAGCTTCTCACCGGCACCCCGCCGATCTTGTCGCTGACAGCACTCGATGCAGCGCTCGACGAATTCGACGGCATCGACATGCAAGTCGTGCGGACCAAAGTGGAAGCGCTGACAAGCCTCTTCGTATCGCTCGCCGACGACCGCTTGATGCGCCACGGTTTCACGCTCGCAAGTCCGCGCACCGCACGAGAGCGCGCTGCCGTCGTCTCGCTCGCGCACGCCGAAGGCTATGCGATCACGCAAGCGCTCATCGCCAAAGGCGTGATCGGCGACTTCCGAGCCCCCGACATCGTGCGGTTCGGCTTCTCGCCGCTGACCACGCGTTTCGTGGACGCCTTCGACGCCGTGCGGATCATCGACGAGGTGATGACCGGGCGCGAATGGGACACACCCGAATTCAAATCGCGCAAAGCGGTAACGTGAGGCCCCGCGTAAGTGACAGCAGTTGTGCGAGACCGGCCGATTTACCCTTCCTTAACGTCCGCAGCGTCGCATGGAGCTAGTCTTGCCGAAGCGAACCTTGGCCGTCATCTTATGCGGCTCGTGCAGGAGTTAGGCGTCACGTCATGATCCGCTATCAGCTGGTCTGCCCCAAGGACCACGATTTCGAAGGCTGGTTTCGCGACAGCGCTGCGTATGACGCGCAGGCGAAGAAGGGTCTGCTTGTCTGCCCGACCTGCAATTCGAAGAAGATCATGAAGGCGCCGATGGCGCCGGCAGTCTCAAAGAAAGGCGAACTCGCCGAAGCCGCATCGAAGGCGCGGGCTATGCGCGAGTGGGTCACGAACGTCCGCAAAGAGGTCGAGAAGAACGCAGAGTATGTCGGTGAGAAATTCCCCGACGAAGCCCGCGCGATCCACCACGGCGACGCCAAGGAACGCCAAATCTACGGCGAAGCGACGCTCGCCGACGCGCGCGACTTGATCGAAGAAGGAATTCCG
>JANLXP010000383.1:0-1429 GCA_031365165.1 Alphaproteobacteria bacterium | reverse complement strand
GCCAGCGCCACCGAATCGGCAGCGTCGAACACCGCCTCTTTGTCTTCCTGCATGTCCTTGGCATAGGCGAGGGGCAGCGCCTTCATCACGCCAAGCAGCGTCACTAGCGAACCCGTCACCCGCGCACACTTCGCGCGCACGAGCTCGGCCGCATCCGGATTGCGCTTTTGCGGCATGATCGAGGAGCCCGTCGAAAACGCATCCGACAGCGCGATGAACTTGAACGCCGGCGAACTCCACAGCACGATCTCTTCCGCAAACCGCGACAAATGCGTCGCCGCAATCGCGCAGGCGCTTAAGAACTCCAGCGCAAAGTCCCGCGCCGACACGCCGTCGAGCGAGTTGCGCATCGGTCGCATGAAGCCCAGACCATGCGCCGTCGCCTCGCGATCAAGCGGAAACGAGGTGCCCGCAAGCGCCGCCGACCCCAACGGCGAATCGTTCGTGCAGGTCCGCGCCGAAGCAAAGCGCGCCCGATCTCGCGCCGCCATTTCCACGTAGGCCAGCAAATGGTGCCCGAACGTGATCGGTTGCGCCGTCTGCAGGTGCGTGAACCCGGGCATCACGGTTGCCGCATGTGTCGCCGCTTTGGCCACCAGCGCCCGCTGAAAGGCGACCAAGCGCGCGTCCAGGCTGTCGATTGCGTCACGTACCCACAGGCGAAAGTCGGTCGCCACCTGATCGTTGCGCGAGCGCGCCGTGTGCAGCCGCCCGGCCGCTTCGCCGATCAAATCCTTAAGACGCGCCTCGACATTCATGTGAATGTCCTCAAGCTTGCGCGAAAACGTGAATTTCCCTTGATCGATCTCGGCCTTGATGGTGTCGAGTCCGTTGGAGATGGCGGTGGCGTCGGCCTGTGAGATAATGCCGCGTTCCGCCAGCATCGCCGCATGGACTTTCGACGCGGCAATATCTTGGGCATAAAGGCGCCGGTCGAAGTCTATGGAAGCGTTGATCTCTTCCATGATCGCGGCCGGTCCTTGGGCAAACCGCCCGCCCCACATTTCGTTCGTCGTCATCGTGTCTCGCGAAAGTCCTTGAATGTCTGCATGGCGAATTCTGGTGATCGTGATTGTCGGCGCCATTGTGGCGGCGGCGGCCTTCGCCGTCTATCTGCTTTCCGGTCTTAACGATGCGCCGCCTTCGAAGCTGGGCGGGATCGAGAATTTCATCCCCGCGCGCGAAGTGCTGCCCGCGCCCGGGACCATGTTTCTGGACGAGAACGGCGCCAAGCTTAACCTCGAACGCTTCCGCGGCAAGGTCGTGGTGCTGAATCTGTGGGCAACCTGGTGCACCCCCTGCGTCGCCGAAATGCCGATGCTCGATCGCCTGCAGCAGCAGCTGGAGGGCGTAGGCGTGGTCGTGGTCGCCCTGTCGCTCGACGCCGGCGGACCGAACGCGGTCCACGCGTTCTACAAGGAACATGACA
>JANLXP010000376.1:0-2158 GCA_031365165.1 Alphaproteobacteria bacterium | reverse complement strand
GCCGGGCCGACATCATCTTTTTCTCGACCGATGGCAGTGCACAAATCTACGAAATCTGGAAGTGGCCGTGGGCGTTCCGCTACGGGCGCTTCTTCCACACCATCGATTAAAGCCCGCAAAAGCGACGGCAAGACGCGGAGCTTACGCTTCGGACACCGTTTCAAAGACGGCGCGTTGCTGACGCGTGCCTTGACGCATTCGAGTGCCGGCGGCTTCGACAACGAGCGGCTTGAATTCTTAGGCGACCGGGTGCTTGGTCTGTTGATCGCAGAGCTTCTGACGGAACTGTTTCCGGAAGAGAAGGAAGGGTTGTTGGCGTTGAAATTGAACGCGCTGGTGCGCATGGAAACATGCGCCCGCGTCGCAGAGGCGGTTGGCATCGACGAGGAACTGATTTTGGCGCCGTCTGAGGATCGTTCGGGCGGACGCAAGAAAGCGGCGATCTTGGGCGACGCGTGCGAAGCCGTGATCGCGGCGCTCTATCTCGATGGTGGACTCGACGCTGCGCGCAAGTTCGTGACGAAGCACTGGCAACCGTTGATGAGCGAGGTTACCGGCGACTTGCGCGATCCGAAAAACGCGCTGCAGGAATGGGCGCAGGGCCGCAAGCTGGGGACGCCGTCGTACCGCGTGTCGCGGCGCGAAGGGCCTGATCATGCACCGCGCTTTACCGTCGAGGTGTCGATCAGAGGGCACGATCCTGCGATGGGCGAGGGCTTGAGCCTTCGCGCGGCCGAGCAGGCAGCTGCCCGCGCGCTGATGCAAAGGATCACAGGGTGACGGACACGAAAACGCGCTGCGGTTTTGTTGCGATCATCGGTGCGCCGAATGCGGGCAAGTCAACTTTGGTCAACCGGCTCGTCGGGTCGAAGGTTTCGATCGTCAGCCGCAAAGTCCAGACAACGCGGATGCGCGTGCGTGGCGTCGTGATCGAAGGCGCTTCGCAGATCATACTTGTCGACACGCCCGGCATTTTCGAACCGAAGCGCAAGCTCGATCAGGCGATGGTGCAGGCGGCGTGGGCTGGAGCTGCAGATGCCGACTTGGTTTGTTTGATCATAGATGCGCCCGAACTCATGCGCGACCCGAACGGCCATGCAGGACGTGATACGGCGCGCATCGTGCAAGGATTGAAGGATGCCAAGCGGTCGGTGGTGTTGATCGTCAACAAAGTCGATGCAATCAAGCGCGATCAACTGTTGCCTCTCGTCGATCGCTTTCGTGCAGAAACTGCGTTCGACCAC
Source organism: Alphaproteobacteria bacterium (assembly GCA_031365165.1). Classification (GTDB taxonomy): domain Bacteria; phylum Pseudomonadota; class Alphaproteobacteria; order Micropepsales; family Micropepsaceae; genus SZUA-430. The sequence goes on along the minus strand of JANLXP010000376.1, from coordinate 914 downwards.
GTGTTTATGATCTCAGCCGAGAAGGGCGACGGGACCGCGGACCTCGTTCGCTACCTGGCCGACCACGTGCCCCCAGGGCCGTGGGCCTATCCGGAGGATCAAGCGTCCGACATCCCGCTGCGACTACTTGCGGCGGAGATTACGCGCGAGCGGATCTACGATCGGCTGCATCAGGAGTTGCCCTACGCGACGACAGTCGTGACGGAGCAGTGGTTGGAGATGAAGGACGGCAGCGCGCGTCTCGAGCAGACGATCTTCGTCGAGCGCGATGGGCAAAAGGCGATCGTGCTCGGCAAGGGCGGTGCCCTGATCAAGGAACTCGGATCCTCGGCGCGTGCCGAGATGGAGCGCTTGTTCGGCCAAAAGGTGCATCTTTTCCTGCACGTGAAAGTGCGCGAGAACTGGGCCGACGATCCCGCGCACTATCGTGAAATGGGGCTTGAGCGCCCGAAGTCCTAGTGACGCAAGTCCGGCCGGTACTCGCGCGGCAAGACGCCGGCGAGTTGTGCTGCTTGCGCCGGCGGCACCCGTATCGCGCGGAGCGTCCCGTTGCCATAGCTGACGCGTTGGAACGGTCCAGGCCGGTTGACGCTCGTGATCAGTTGGGTGGAGAGTTTCTGGATCGCTTCGCGATACGCGAAAACAAATGTGGAAACCTCGTACGCCAAGTGCTTCTTCGTTACGCCGCCTCTGACAAGCGCGATACGGCCGACGGCGAACTTGCTACTATCGACCTTGAAGAAGCTCAGCAGCGGGTTCTCCTTAGTCGCGTTGTTGAGCGTTTCCGCTGGAAGTTTTGCCGTCGTGTTGTCGACGACCACCAGCAGCGACAGACCCGTGCAGACATTTTGGTTGCAGCCGGTGGGTGTCAAATTATAGGGCGTCCCGCCATCCTGGAACGTGACGATCTTCGC
>JANLXP010000360.1:0-4347 GCA_031365165.1 Alphaproteobacteria bacterium | reverse complement strand
GCGCAGGAATCTTGACACGGGTTGCGCTAGGGCGTGGGCTTATTGCACTGGGCCGTGCGCCGCACGCGATTGAGGTTTTGCGCGAGGCGACTTTGTTGTCGCCCGATACGGCTGAGGTCGTTCTTGCGTTCGGCGAAGCGTTGGCAGCAAACGACGCCTTGCCCGCAGCCATCAGCGAGTTTCAGCGTGCAGTACGTCTTGCGCCCAACGACGGACGACCCCATTGGCAGATTGCGCGGCTGTGGCTTGCGGCGGGCGAGCCAGACAAGGCGGAGGCCGAAGCCAACATCGCCGCGCAACTGGGTGCTGCGGACGATGTTGCTGTGTCCGCTCTTCGCACGACCGCTGCGCGCATGCGGACTGCAAAGCGCGCGGACGCGGGTTATGTGCGCACGCTCTTCGATCAATTCGCTGCCGACTACGACACACGCATGCGTGGGCGGCTTGGGTATTCGGCGCCGGCCATACTGCGCGATTTGGCGGGGCTCCTCATCGATCCCGGCGCGCGGTTCGATATCCTTGATCTCGGTTGCGGCACGGGCTTAAGCGGGCTCGCTTTCAAACCAGTGGCCAGATCGCTCATCGGTGTTGACCTTTCGCCGAGGATGCTGGCGAAGGCACGCGAGCTCAACATCTACGACACGCTGATCGAAGCCGATGTCGAGGCGCTCGATATTGCGTCCACGTTCGACATCGTCGTTGCCGCCGACGTCCTCGTTTATCTCGGCGACCTGACCAAGCTCTTCGCCACTGTTCGCGCGCGGCTGAAGCCGGATGGGCTTTGGTTGTTCACGACAGAGAAGAGCGAGGGGCCAGATTTCGGCTTGGGCGAGAAGCGGCGCTACCGGCACAGCGAGGGCTATTTGCGCGAGATCGCGAACGCCCAGGGCTTTGACGTCGCGAGCTTGATCGAGTGTGTCACACGCTACGAAGCGGGCGTCGCGGTTCCGAGCTGGGCGGCGGCGTTGCGCGCACGACACTAATACGCGCTCGCGCTGACGGGATTGACGGGGTCCGCTCGCGGAAACCATGGGCTTAAGATCAGACATTCGGCCGTGGATTTGTGGCGCCGATTTGGGGTATAGACCCCTCCTTCATCGTCCCTGGGTTGTTGAGGTTTGTGCTATGCGGGTTCTCTTCGTTGCTGCGGCAGTTTCTGCGTTGTTCGCCGGTGCTGCGTTCGCCGCCGATGCGGCTAAGCCTGCGAAGACCGTCGATATCAAGAAACAACTCGGCGACAAGTGCGGATCGGCGCCCTATGGGCTCGTCGATCTCAACGGCAAGACCGCATCGAAAGAGGAACTTGAAGAAGCGAAATTTCAGGTCACGAGCTTCATCACGCAAGCCGACGTCTATCAGGAATGCGTCTGGAAACTTGCCGAGACGAACGCCGCAGTGTTGACCGATTCTGACAAGCGCCTTCTCGCGACGGCTCTGAAAGTCAGTCAGGACGAGAAAGAAGCGGTCGGCAACGGCTTCAACAACGCGGTGTGCGAGTACAACATGGTGCACAAGATCGCGGACAAGGATTGCAAAGACGGCAAGATGGTCGTGAAAGCGGCTGCGCAACCCGCCGCGGCAGCGACAACCGTGAAGCCAGCTGTGGCGGCGAAGCCCGCGCCGGCGAAACCAGCGACGCCTGCAACCACGCCGAAGCCGCAGTAAGCTCAATATCACGCGTGCAAGGCTGCCTGCGGCGGAAAGCCGCCGGGCTGAGCCTTCTCGCCGCAAGATTGCCACATGCGTGCCCTGCGTGAGGCGCATTTGGGCATGAGCTTCTCCCTCGAGAGACCCCGAAGGAGAAAGCCCCGTGACCAGTGTGCCCCGCGTTTCATTCCGCCAATCGTTGACCACGTCTGCTGCCATCGCCGCGCTCCTTGTTGGCGCGCTGTTGCTCGCCGGGTGCGATCAACAGATCGCTGGCAACGAAAGGAAGCAGCCCGAGAAAAGTAAGGTGGGCCGAAGCGCCGTGGAGAAAGAGACTGACGCGCTTAGCGCGAACGATGCGGCGGCGCCGGAGCCCAGCGTCACCGGTTACGCCTATGCGCCGCCTCCGCCACCCATGATGCTCCCGAAACCGGAGGTGACGGACAAGTTTCCGGACGCGAAACCCAATCCGGTGAAGCTGGTCAGTGAAGAGCCGATTTCGACATTCTCTGCGGACGTCGATACGGCGTCTTACGCCGTGGTGCGGAAGTTCCTGAACGACGGTGCGTTGCCGCCGGCCGATGCGGTTCGCATCGAGGAGATGGTGAACTATTTCGACTACAGCTATCCGCTGCCGGATAATCGCGCGCAGCCGTTCCGGCCATCGGTCGCCGTCTATCAGACGCCGTGGAATCCGGACACGCAGATCGTGCATATTGGCATCAAGGGTTTCGACATTCAGCGCAGCGAGCGGCCGACGGCCAACCTGGTTTTTTTGCTCGACGTGTCCGGGTCGATGGACGAGCCGAACAAGCTGCCGCTCGTGAAGAAAGCGATGCGGATGCTGGTGAACGAGCTCGATGCGAAGGATCGTGTTTCGATCGTCGTTTATGCGGGTGCGGCCGGGACTGTGCTGGAGCCGACGCCTGGGTCTGAGAAGGGCAAGATCTTGGCTGCGATCGACGATCTGACGCCGGGTGGATCAACTGCCGGGGCTGAGGGCATTCGGCAAGCCTATCAGTTGGCGCGATCGGCCTTCGTCAAAGACGGCGTCAACCGCGTTATCCTGGCCACGGACGGCGACTTCAACGTCGGCATCACCGATCCGAACCAGCTTGAGGATTTCGTGACGCGCGAGCGTGAGACCGGCGTGACGCTCACCTGCCTGGGCTTCGGGACGGGCAACTACAACGACGCGCTGATGCAGAAGTTGGCGCAGAAAGGCAACGGGAACGCGGCCTACATCGACACGATCAACGAGGCGCGGAAGGTGCTGGTTGAACAGGTCGGCGGCACGTTGTTCACGATCGCCAAGGACGTGAAGTTCCAGGTCGAGTTCAATCCGGCGCGGGTCAGCGAGTACCGACTGGTCGGCTATGAGACGCGGCTGCTCAACCGGGAGGACTTTAACAACGACAAGGTTGATGCTGGCGATATCGGTGCGGGTCATACGGTGACGGCGCTCTATGAGATCGTGCCTGCGGGATCGAACGGGCATTTGATGGATCCGCTGCGGTATCCGTCGAAGGCGCCCGCGGTTGCGGCGAGCGGGACCGGCGAAATCGCGTTCCTGCGCATGCGCTACAAGCTGCCGGCGGAGAGCCAGAGCCGGTTGATCGAGCGGCCCCTGACCGATCGCGACAAGGTCGAAGATGTGCGTGGCGCGAGTGAAGATCTGCGGTTTGCGGCGGCGGTGGCCGGGTTCGGGCAGTTGCTGCGCAACGACCCTTACATGAAGAACTTCGGCTACAAGGATGTGGCCGAGTTGGCGAACGGCGCGAAAGGGCGCGATACGTTCGGCTATCGCTCGGAGTTCGTGCAGATGGTGAAGCTTGCGCAGGCGCTGCCTTCGATCCCGGCGCTCGAGCATGACGGTCAAGGTGGACCGGACTAGGCAAACAAAAAGGGCGGCCATTGAGCCGCCCTTTTCGTTCCGAGGAATTCGCTTGCGCTACCAGGTGGCGCGCAGACCAGCGGACGCGGCGTGCGTGTTCGTCGTGCTTGAGAACAGGCCGTTGTAGTCGAGGAAGACGGTGACGCTCTTCGACAGCTCTGCACCGAGCCCTAAGTTCGCAACAATCGTGTCGCGTGCCTGTTCGGCCGAGATGATCTGGAACTGCGTTGCCGGATCTTCGAGGAACGCCGCCGAGAAGGATTGGTTGTCGTCCATGAACTCGTGGCGCCACGCGATTTCGGCGACCGGCACGAGGCGAACGCCGCCCGCCTGCCAAGCTCCCGAGAGGCGCAGGCCCAACGTGGTCGCCAGGCTGTCGGCATCGGAGTCTGCGACCAGCAAGTCGAACGCGCCGGCGCCGGATTCGACGAAGCCGTCGGTCGATGTCGACGCGTAGGCGAGGCCAAGGAACGGCGTGAAGTCGATACGGCCGCTGTCGAAGATGATGCCCGCTTCGGTGCGGATACCGAACGCGTTCGCATCGTAGTTCGAGGAGGCAACAACCGGCGGGTTCAGCGTCACGTCGATGAGGCGCGTCGCGCTGATATCGTGGAAGCCAAAGCCGATTTGCGCATCGGCGTACCAGGTTTTCGCATTGTAGGCGCCGTAGCCTGCGAACTGGAAGGTGTCGATGTCGGCACTGTCGCGCAGCGTGTCGAACTCGACATCCGTGGACGACCAACCGATCGCGCCACCGATGTTCCAGCGGCTGTCGACCGCGAAGTCGAGGCCGCCAGCGAAGCCGC
>JANLXP010000355.1:0-5426 GCA_031365165.1 Alphaproteobacteria bacterium | reverse complement strand
GCCGGACGAAACTACTCCGCCGCGCGAACCTCTTGCAATCCAAGCTGCGAACACTGTCTAATCCGTCACGAGGCAAAGTTCGGAGACGCACGATGACACTGAGGACAATGTTGAAAACAACGATCACGGCCGCGGCTTTTGGCGCAGGTTTGATCGCCACATCTGCACCGGCCGCAGCAGCGGATGTGCGCTGCAATTCGTCCGTAGGTGGCTACAATTACTGCCACACAAGCACGGCGGGCGGCGTTGTCCTCAAATATCAACACTCGTCGTACGCCTGCTACCAGAACGACACCTGGGGATTTGACGGCGGCGGCGTTTGGGTCGCCAACGGTTGCAGCGCGACATTCCGCATCGGCCACCGCGATAACGACGGCGACACAGCCGCGAAAATTGGTCTGGGAATCTTGGCGCTTGGCGTGATCGGTGCGCTCGCCGACAACAACAATGATGACGACGGCTACAACAACCAACCGCCGCCTCCGCCGCCCCAGGGCTACCCGCCCTACGATCCGAATTATCCGCAGCAGGGCTATCCGCAAGGCGGTTATCCCCCGCAACAGGGCGGTTACCCGCAGCAGGGTGGCTACCCGAACGATCAGTACGGCGACGCGTACACGATCTCGTGCGACTCGAAGAACAACAAAACCCGGTTCTGCCCGGTGCCAATTCAAAACTACGCCCAGCTGGTTCACCAGCGCAGCCGCTCGGCCTGTCGCTTCAACAAAACCTGGGGTTTCGACCGGCGGGGCGTGTGGGTGAAAAGCGGCTGTCGCGGCGACTTCGCGATCTATTGATCCACGAACGCGCGGAGGCGCCTCGCGCCTCCGCCGTCACTCAAAACTAATGACGACCGCACCCTCGCCCACCTGATCACCGGCGCGGAACGGCATATCTTTGACCGTAACGTCACCGGGCGCCGAGAGCGTGTGCTCCATCTTCATCGCTTCGATGATGGCAAGTGCCTGGCCCTTCCGCACACGATCGCCGGGCTTCGCCATGATCTGGACGACCTTGCCCGGCATCGGCGCGCGCAGCTCCTTGCCCGTATCGTGCACGTGCTCGGCCGCCTCCAGCGGATCGTGCGGCTCGAACGCATAACTGCGCCCCTGCATCAGCACGACGACATTGCCCGACAAGTGTAGAACCCGCGCCTGGACCCGCCGCCCATTTAAGCTTGCCGAAATCGAGCCGTCACCGTCGAACACCGCATCCGCGTCGAGTGAGTGCCCGTCAAGCGACAAACGCCATCCCTTGTCGCGATACAGCACGCCGACCACCCGGTCGGCTTCGCCCTCGGTCAGTCGCATTGTCTCTTGCTGACGAACGCCGCCAATGCGCCACCCATCGAGATGGCGCCACGGAGAAGCGTCAGCCGCCTTTGCGCGTCGCTCCAGCAGCACGAACAATGCCGCAAACAACACCGCATCCGATGGCGCCGGAACTGCCGCGCCGATCAAGCTCTCCTTGTGCCGATCGATGAATCCGGTATCGATTTCGCCCGCGATGAACGCGTTGTGGCGAAGCGCCGAAATCAGAAACGCCAAGTTCGTCTTGACGCCGGCAACCTCAGCGGTCTCTAGCGCGCTCGCCAGCCGTGCAAGCGCCGCCGTTCGCGTCTGATCCCAAGCGATCACCTTCGCGATCATGGGGTCGTAGAACATCGAAACCTCGCCGCCCTCCACGACGCCGGAATCGACCCGCACATGCGCATCCGGCTGGGGAAGTTTCAGCCGCGCGAGCCGCCCGATCGAGGGCAAGAACCCCTTCACGGGATCTTCCGCGTACAGCCGCACTTCGACCGCGTGACCGTTGATCGCCAATTGATCTTGGCCGCGTGGCAGCTTCTCGCCGGCTGCAACGCGCAACTGCCATTCGACGAGATCAAGCCCCGTGATCATCTCCGTGACCGGATGCTCGACCTGCAGGCGCGTGTTCATCTCCATGAAATAGAAACCGTCGGCTTTCAGCCCCTTCGATCCATCGACGATGAATTCGACGGTGCCGGCCCCTTGATAGCCGATCGCTTGCGCGCACTTGACCGCAGCTTCGCCCATCGCGCGGCGCACGTCCGCAGGCATCCCGGGCGCCGGCGCCTCCTCGATCACCTTTTGATGCCGCCGCTGCAGCGAGCAATCGCGCTCGAACAAATGCACCACATTACCGTGTGCGTCGGCGAACACTTGAATCTCGACATGGCGCGGCGCCGACACATACTTCTCGACCAGCACGCGCGCCTCGCCAAACGCCGACTGCGCCTCGCGTTGCGCTCCTTCGAGCGCCTTCGCAAAATCCGCCGACTTGTCGACCCGGCGCATACCCTTGCCACCGCCACCGGCTACCGCCTTGATCAGCACCGGATAGCCTATGCGTTCGGCTTCCTTCGAAAGTAGCGCAACACTCTGTTCAGCACCGTGATACCCCGGCACAACCGGAACACCGGCCTTGATCATCAGCGCTTTGGCAGCATCCTTGAGCCCCATAGCGCGGATCGCCGCCGGCGGCGGCCCCACGAACACGAGACCCGCCTTCGCGCAAGCCTCGGCAAACGCCGCGTTCTCCGAAAGAAACCCGTATCCCGGATGAATCGCTTTCGCACCGGTGGCGCGCGCAGCTTCAAGAATCGCCGCAACATCGAGATAGCTTTCCTTTGCTGGCGCAGGCCCAATCCGCACCGCCTGATCCGCCATCGCAACATGCGGCGCTCCGGCATCGGCGTCGGAATAGACCGCAACAGTCTTGATCCCCATCCGTCGCGCGGTGCGGATCACACGACAAGCAATCTCGCCGCGGTTGGCGATGAGAAGAGAGGAGAACATCAGCGCGCTATTCCGCCCATTTCGGCTTGCGCTTTTCAAGGAACGCCGAGAGCCCCTCTTTGGCCTCATCACTCGCGCGGCGTTCGGCGATGCGGCGCGACGTGTCAGCGCGCAGGCTGCTGTCGATTGGGTGCCCAGCGACCGCTCCGATCAAATCCTTCGCCGCAGCGATTGCACCCGGCGCGCAGGTGAAGATCTGCTGCACAAGCCGCTCGGATTCCTTGGCCAGTGCATCGTTGTCATCGACCACGGTATGCACCAGGCCCAATGCATGCGCGGTCGCCGCATCGAAACGCTCGGCGGTCAGGAAATAGCGGTGCGCCGCCCGCGCTCCGATTGCGCGGATCACATAGGGCGAAATCACCGCCGGAATAATACCGAGCCGCACCTCAGACAAAGCAAACGATGCAGTCTTCGTCGCAATCGCGATATCGCACGCTGACAGGATCCCGCACCCGCCCGCCATCGCCGCACCGTGCACCAGCGCGATCGTCACCTGCGGCAGTGTGTGCAGCCGGTGCAGCATCCCCGCCATATCGCCGGCATCCTCGCGATTATCCGCCTTCGAGTAGTCCGCCGCCGCGCGCATCCAGGCCAGATCGGCCCCCGCGGAGAAACTGGGACCAGCGCCTTCGATCATGACGACGCGAACATTGTCGGCCGCGCGCAAAGTCTCGAACGTGTCTGAAAGCTTCTCGATCACCTGAGGATTGAAGGCGTTGTGAACCTTGGGCCGGTTCAGCGTGACGACAGCGACGCCCGCCCGCGTCGAATTCAAGAGGACGACGTCTTCGCTATCGCTCATCGGGACTGCCTTTCGTGCTAGCCCGATGGAACTACTTCAATGACCGCGCCCGAGCAACTGTTTCACAGCGTAGAACACGTTGACGACGATGAGATAGCCGGCCCAAAGCCGCAAGAAGTTCTGCCAAAACCCCACCTCGACCAGCGGCGGCAACCGGAAGGCGCCGCCCCGGAAGACGGGCAGCATCACGTCGACAACCAAATGCGCGAACACGCACGCCAGCGTCACGACCAGCACACGACGCCAATCGTCCATCATGTATGCCGCGATCGCCGCGATGATGAGCCCTTGCGCGACGTTGACGCCATAGAATCCCGTCTGAAAAACCCCGACGATTTGGTTCAAAATCTCCATGGCGGCAGCCTCCCAACCACTATCGCGGCCAATCTCCGCGTACCGACAACATCCGCACTTCGCGTGCACCGCAGTGCTTCTTGCGCACCTCGGCCGAGCATGAACGCGGCGCTAGGTTTTTGTCGAGACACACCCACACCTCCGCAAGCTGATTGCGGCTGCATGTGGCTGAAAGCCCATCATCGGGAATGCTGGGATTGGCATCTAGAAAAGCGCGCTTGACGGCATTCGGCGTCGTGACCAAAGGCTGAGCCGGCGCTTTGTAGGCCTTGGGCACGACCACTGATTCGATAGCGAGCGTCTCGGAAACGAAATAGTCGTCTTGCGAGAGCCCGGCACACGTCCCGTGCTTTTCCCATTCGTGTTGCACTAGCTGCCGCGACGGGGACAGTTTGAGGGCCGCCGCCATGTTCGCGTCCGACACCTCACGCTCGGCCGAAGAACACGACTCCGGATAGCCTCGTTCATGCTGCGGCCAAAGTCCGTGCAGGACAAATCCGTAAGGCCGCCCGGAGCGGCACTGCAAATCGTCGTCTCGCCCTCGCCCCGCATCCGAAGAACAATGCGTGGGCGACCACGCGAGCACGAGCAGATAGTAATCGAAGTCGCCGTTGCTCTTCGGCACCGCAACAGGTGACGGCGTAAGCGAGCGCGCGGGCGCGCTTGCCGCCGGCGGGTCCTTAGCCGACGCAGTCGCATCACTGTCGAGCACTGCTGTCGGCGCCAGCGCACGCTCGTTCGATCCGCCGCCGCTCAAACCAAACAGCGCCGCAAAAAGCACTACGGCAAGGCCGGCCACTATTCTAACAATCGTTGCTTGATCGAATTGCATGGCGACTCTCGCGGAAAACACGAGCATCACCATGGCACGCGCACGAAGCAAGCACCTTACGCGATTACGCTTTGTGTCGCGCTATTTGCGTTTCTGGGTGCGTTGCGCCTTGACGGCCGTGGCCGCCGCCGCGCTTGCGGTCTGCGTCGCGTTCTCGCGCCAGGCCTCGTTCACCTCGGCTTCGTCCTGCCGTGTCGGCTGCTTGCCGTTCGCACCCATTCGCGCAAGGTGCAGTTCCATTTTCAAGCGCTGAATTTCAAGTTCGTAGAGCTTGGTGCAATCCAACCGTTCGGATCTGCCGCCCAGCGGCACGACAACACGTCCGTACACGGCAACCGATCCCGAACCACTGTCCAATGCTGTATTGGTGTTGTCGGGCGCACCGATGACGCCAAAGTCGGCATAGGCGCCGTCGCCGCCGACCGCTGACCGGCAGCTGGTCCCGTCGGCAGTACGCACTTCGTCCGCTCCATTCGGCAACACTGTTTGCGGCAGTGTCACGCCGTAGTTTTCGCTACGGGTGAAGAAGTCGCCTGCCTTAGCTACTGACGCGCAAACGCACGACGCGACTAGGAAGCACCAAAGTGCTTCCCGAGATACTTTCCGCATACTTGGG
>JANLXP010000317.1:0-3265 GCA_031365165.1 Alphaproteobacteria bacterium | reverse complement strand
GCTCAACCCGATTTCGGCACGGCCGGCTTCGTATGCGTCCGTCGCTTCAAGCCACGCACTTTCCGCCGCGTCCAGCTGGCGCTGCAACTCGCCGCGCTGCTTCGTGAGCGTCAGAACTTTCGCAGGCTCGTTCGCGTACGTGTCGGGCGCGTTCAACGCCGTTTCGATCTTCGCGATATCACCTTGCAACTTCGCAACGCGCTTCTCCGCTTCGTCGGCCGCACGTTTGAGCGGCGTCAATTGGGCGCGCCGGTCGGCAGATGCTTTGCGCTCTTCGGCCTTCGTCAACTTCGGCGCAGCTTTCGCCTTCCCGCCGCCCGCAGGCTGCCGATCGTCGAGCAGCAGCTTGCGATAATCGTCCATGTCGCCGTCGTAGGGCGCCACGCGCCCGTTCGAAACCAACCACAGCCGGTCCGCGCACGTCTCGATCAGATGCGGATCGTGCGAGATAAGCAGCACCGCGCCCGTGTAGTCGTTCAGCGCCATGACGAGCGCCTCGCGGCTGTCGATATCGAGATGGTTCGTGGGCTCGTCCAGGATCAGAAGATGCGGCGCGTCGAGTGCTGCGATCATGATCAACAGCCGCGCTCGTTCGCCACCCGACAAATCCTCAATCGCGGTCGACACCTTGAAGTCCGGAAACCCAGCCGCGCCAAGCCGCGTGCGCGCCTCACGCTCCGTGATCCGCGGCATCAGATGCATCAAGTACTGAACCGGTGTCTGATCGCCCGCCATCTCGTCCAGCTGATGCTGCGCGAAATACCCGATCCTGAGCCGACGCGCTTTCGTGATCGATCCCGACATCGAAGCGAGCCGGTTCGAGATCAGCTTCGCAAACGTCGACTTGCCGTTGCCGTTCGCGCCGAGCAGCGCAATCCGGTCGTCCGGATCGATCCGCAAATCCAAATGCCCCAGGATCTCGCGCCCGTCGTAACCCACGCTCGCACTTTCGAGCGCGAGGCGGGGCGGCGAAAGCTCCTCCGGCTCGCCGAGCCGGAACGGCGCCACGCGTTCGCCCGACATCTCCGCAATCGGCTGCAGCTTCGCGATCGCCTTCAACCGGCTCTGCGCTTGGCGCGCCTTCGAGGCCTTGTAGCGGAAGCGGTCCACGAACGCCTGCATGTGCTTGCGCTGCGCGTCCTGCTTCGTACGCGCCGATTCCTGCAGCGCCAGCCGTTCCGACCGCGTTCGCTCGAACGTGTCGTAGGTGCCGGTGTAGAACGTGAGCTTCTTGTCCTCCAGATGCAGGATCGAATTCACCGCCGTGTTCAAGAGATCGCGATCATGGCTGATCAGGATCATCGTCCCCGGAAAGCGCCGCAGATATTGCTCAAGCCACAGCGACCCTTCGAGGTCGAGATAGTTCGTGGGCTCGTCGAGCAGCAGCAAGTCGGGCTGCGAGAACAACACCGCGGCGAGTGCCACGCGCATCCGCCAACCGCCGGAAAATTCCGAACATGGCCGCGCCTGCGCCGCGACATCGAACCCAAGGCCGGCCAGAATTTCCGCAGCCCGCGCCGGCGCCCGATGCGCCCCGATGTCGGCGAGCCGCGTCTCGATCTCCGCAATTCGAACCGGATCCGTCGCCGTCTCGGATTCCGCGATCAGCGCCGTGCGCTCCACGTCGGCGATCAAGACCGTATCGAGCAGCGTCATGGGCCCGCCCGGTGCCTCCTGCGCGACGCCGCCGATCCGCCACGAACGCGGGATCACGATCTCGCCGTCGTCGGCCTCCGCCTCGCCGTGCAGGATGCGGAACAGGGTCGACTTGCCCGTCCCGTTCCGCCCGACAAGGCCCACTTTGTGCCCGGTCGGAATCGAGGCGGTCGCCCCTTCGAAGAGCGGGCGGCCTTCAATCCGGTAGGTGAGGTTCAGGATTCGCAACATGGGGCGCGCTCTCTACCGGCCTTTCGCCGGTGTGGGAAGGCGCGACAACGAAGCGCCCTGAACCTCGCTTGCGGGGCAGGGGCCCCTCCCGTATCAAGGCGCTCCTTTTCGAGCCGTTTTTCCAAGGATTTCCGCCCCTGACCGAGCGCACCTTTTCGATCGTCAAACCGGACGCGACCCGCCGCAACCTGACCGGCAAGATCATCGATCGCCTGGAAACGGCCGGTCTACGCGTCGTCGCTCAAAAGCGCCTGTGGCTCTCCACGAAGCAGGCCGAGGCGTTCTACGCGGTCCACAAAGCGCGCCCCTTCCTCCACGACCTGGTGAAGTTCATGACCTCGGGTCCGGTGGTGGTGCAGGTCCTCGAAGGTGCGAACGCCGTCGCGAAATACCGCGAAGTGATGGGCGCGACCGACCCCGCGAAAGCGGCCCCCGGCACGATCCGTAAGGACTTCGCCGAGTCGATCGAAGCGAACTCCGTGCACGGCTCCGACAGCGCCGAAAACGCAGCGATCGAGATCAAATTCTTCTTCGCCGACACCGAGATCGTCGGCTAACGCTGGGCGAAGTTGCGAAATCGAATCCGTCTGATGCGTCTGCACGGCTGATTTCTGCGGAAATATCCGTCTGGAATCCGTCTGCAAAGCGTCTGCGATCCGTCTGACGAACACAAAATCGAAAATCGAATCCGTTAGATGCGTTTGCACGGCTGATTTCCGCGGAAATATCCGTTTGGAATCCGTTCGAAAAGCGTTTGCGAAGTGTTTGGTCTGGCGAACCGTGCGACCGGCAAGACGCAAATCCGCCCCACCCATCGCCGGCCTCCAACCCGCGAAAGCGCTCTCGCTCACCGATGAAATTTTCAAGTCGCAGCCGCACCCGCGAGGGCTGAAACGCCAGCGGATGGGAAAGAACAAAGATAGAACAAACCCAGTCAAAAAGTCAAGCGATTTCTCTCCAAACCACGCCCGAAACGAAGCTCTTGCCTGGGACCGCCGGCATCCTGCCGGCCCTGCGCCTTCGCACAAGGAACGGTATTCAAGTCAGCTCCCATACCAATCTTTGCCAAAGTTTGCTATGACAACGTGAGAGGTGATCCATGGCGACAATGAACGTTTCCCTTCCCGAGAAAATGAAGAAGCGCGTTCGCGCTCGCATCGCGACCGGCAACTACGCGAACGCCAGCGACTACGTGCGCGACCTCATCCGCCAAGACATCGAGCGCCGCAATACTCTCGTCGGCGAACTGCGCAAGGGCGAACGCAGCGGCGTCAGCAAGCGCCAAGTGCCCGACATCCTCGCCGCCGCAAAGCGCGCACGCTCGCGCAACGATGGCTGACTATCGCCTTACCGCCGAAGCAGATCGCGACATCTTCGA
>JANLXP010000280.1:0-1810 GCA_031365165.1 Alphaproteobacteria bacterium | reverse complement strand
TGTTGCCGTACGCCTGCCGACGCGGCCTGAGATGCCAAGCTTGAACGTATCGAACGCCGCTGCTGTGGCGCTCTACGCGTGTAGCGTTCGGCGCGATCAGTAGAGGGCAGCCACCGTATCGACGGACGGTCCGCCGAAATCTTCGATGTAGACGAGCACTTTGTAGCCGTTGCGCATCGCGACGCGGCCCTGCGCGTCACGCACAAGTTTGCCGTTGGTGCTCATGGTGCCGGAGTTTTGGTCTGTGGCGAAAACCGGCACGCGGCCTTTGTAATTGGCCTGAATCAGCTCGAACAGTGTGCGCGCATTTTCTGCCGATAGACGGATACAGCCATGCGAGGCACGGCTTCCCAGCGCCTTCTCACCGTTCGCATCGCTGCCGTGAATTGCGAGGCCGGATGGACGGCCTTCGGTTTGCCAGTCGAAGAACATCGCGTTCGGCATCGGCGATTGCCATTGCCGGGACGTGTAGTCTTTGTAGAAGCGGCCCCGGTCGAGCTTGAACATGCCGTCCGGCGTGTGGGTGCCGAGCTCGCGACCCGAGGGCGCGACCAACTGTTCCTCCTTACCCGTCGAAACGAGCCACATGTGCAGCAGTTTGAACTGTTGGTCCGGCTGTTTCGCCAAGACAAACATGCGTTGCGCCCACGGGCCTTTGTCCGTCGTCGCCTTGCTGACGTAGAGGTAGAGTTCAAAATACGGGAAAATCTCGGCCGGCACTTTCGCGCGCAAGCGTGCTTCGACCGGCTCAAGATCAACCGGCAAGCCAGTCGTTTGGACCTCGGCGAGCTGCAATTCAGCAGCCGCTGGCGCTTGCGCCGTCTGAGTTGGGATTTTGGGAAGGCCGACGATGGGCGCCGCGAAGTCCCTTGGCTCGATCACAAGAAAGGGCAGTCTCGCTTGTTCGCGCGCGGTTGGCTGCTGCTGCGGGTGTTCCGAATTTGTGAGGGAATTCCAAGCCGTGCGGACTTGGCCCGTGAGACGGTCAAGTTCTGGGCGATATTTTCCGCCCGCCGACGGGTTTTGGAAAATGATGTACGCGCCGGTGGCCGCTCCAGCCACGACGAATGCCGCGCTCAAACGTGTGAGCCAGGATACCATTCACCTTCCCCATTCCCAGGCGCGCAGATTAAAGGTTCTAACTGCGACCACTCAATGTAAGTTGCAACAAAGCGTCTCAACTCTCTGTAGTTGCTGCCTTTTTGCAACGGTAACCATCCGGCGAGTCGTCTAGTTGGTGTAAGCGACCACCGGTCCTACAACCTCGTCGCGACCATCGTAGTTCTCCAGCAGGAGGACAGCCCGGTAGCCGTCTTGAAGAACGAGGCTGCCGTCGACCGCCTTTTCCACCCTGCCCCACCGATCCGTTGACCCGACTTCGTTGATCGCGAGCGAGGGGACGCGCCCCTTCATGGTGTTCTTGATCTTGAAGAAGAGTTCTTTGGCGTTGGCCGGCGAGAGGCGGACGCAGCCGGCTGAATCGCGCCGGCCGAGCTGGCGAATTTTGCTGGCACCGGTCACCGCATGGATGGCAAGGCCGGACATGTTTCCGTTGTTCAGCAGGTCGTAGAACATTGCATACGGCATCGGCGCGCCATCGAACGTGCGCGAACGATAGCGCTGATACATGCGCGAAGGATCGAGCATGAAGATGCCTTCCGGCGTCGTCGTGCGAATACGCTTCTCGTGATGGATCTCGAGCTTCTCGCGGCCGGTCGAGACGCGCCATTCGGCGTAGGGGATCACCTTACCGTCGGTGTCGCGCTGGAACACGAACATGCGTTGCGCCAGCGGACCGCGGTTCGACTTG
>JANLXP010000220.1:0-2391 GCA_031365165.1 Alphaproteobacteria bacterium | reverse complement strand
CCGTCGACCGTGTCCTCCATGATCTTGCGCAGGTGGCCTTCCTTGTCGCGCGCCAGCAGCGCGTCCCAGTAGCCTCCCCATATCATCGTTTTTGCTGTCGGCTGTAATTGAGTTTTCGGCCTCGAGCACGCCACGACGTTGCTCGTCCGTTAGCGTGACGTGCTGGATCTGATCGGCCGGAACGAAAAAGTCCATCGACACGACA
Organism: Alphaproteobacteria bacterium; assembly: GCA_031365165.1. Lineage (GTDB taxonomy): Bacteria > Pseudomonadota > Alphaproteobacteria > Micropepsales > Micropepsaceae > SZUA-430. The sequence continues at coordinate 2,186 of JANLXP010000220.1, read as the reverse complement.
GTCTGTTTGTTGTCGTCACTGATGGTCACACCGTTCGCCTTGTTCTTCTTGAGTGCTTCGACCGCCTCTCGCGGAAGCTTGTCGAGCGACAAGGTTTCCATTTTGAACGCGACCATCGCGATGCCGGTCAACTGCAGCGTCAGGAAGAACACGACCGACGCGATCACGAACAGCCGGAACGGCGGCAGCATCGACGCGCGTTGTCCCGCAACATAGCGCCGTGTGAATTCGCCGGGCTCGGCGAACAAAAGCCAAAGAGTCCGAAACGTCCGCGAGTCGTAGCCGAAGACGGAATCCAGGAACTCGCCGAAGATCCACCAGATCGGCCGATGATAGTCCGACGCTTTTTGCCCGCAATTCGAGCAAAAAGGCCCGTTCAACGCCGTCCCACAATTGGCGCACTCTGGCATCACAGCCATATCGGCAACTCCCCCGGCGCCTATTATCCACGCCAGCCCGCGGATGGGCAAATTCGTTGCGGGTAGCGTAAATCTTGGCTCAGGTATTGAAGCGGAAGTGCATCACGTCGCCGTCCTGAACGACGTATTCCTTGCCTTCCAGGCGGAATTTGCCCGCGTCCTTAGCCCCCGCCTCGCCGTTGTTCGCCACATAGTCGGCGAACGCGATGGTTTCCGCGCGGATGAAGCCCTTCTCGAAATCAGTGTGAATGGCCCCCGCCGCCTGCGGAGCCCGCGCGCCAGTGTGCACGGTCCAGGCCCGCGCTTCCTTCGGCCCGACGGTAAAGAACGTCAGCAGATGCAACAGCGAATAGCCCGCGCGGATCAGCCGGTTCAATCCCGGCTCCTCGAGCCCCAGCGTCGACAGAAAGTCGTCCCGCTCAGCCGCCGCCAACTGCGCAATCTCGGACTCGATCTTCGCCGAGATGACGACGAACGCGGCGCCCTCAGCGTTCGCGCGTTCTTCGACGCGCTTCGAATACGCATTGCCCGTCGCCGCCGATCCTTCATCGACGTTGGCGACATAGACGATCGGCTTGGCTGTCAGCAGCTGCAGCATCTCGAACACCGGCCGCTGCTCATCGGTCACTTTCGCAAACCGCGCCGGTTTGCCTTCGCGCAGCAGCGGCAACACCGCCGACATGACGTCGAACTGAACCTTCGCTTCCTTGTCGCCTTGCTTCGCTTTTTTCTCGGCCGCCGGCGCGCGCTTCTCAAGGCTTTCGAGATCGGCAAGCATCAACTCGGTTTCGACCGTCTCGGCGTCCGCCATTGGATCGATCCGATTTTCCACGTGCGTCACGTCGCCGTCGTCGAAGCAGCGCAGCACATAAGCGACCGCATCCACTTCGCGGATATGCGACAGGAACTGATTGCCAAGCCCCTCGCCTTTCGACGCGCCGCGCACGAGCCCCGCGATGTCGACAAACGTCAGCCGCGTCGGAATGATCTGCGCCGACTTCCCGATCTTCGCCAACGTGTCGAGCCGCGGGTCCGGCACCGCAACCTCACCCACATTCGGCTCAATGGTGCAGAACGGATAGTTCGCAGCCTGCGCCGCCGCCGTTTGCGTCAGCGCATTGAACAGCGTGGACTTGCCCACGTTCGGCAACCCGACAATGCCGCACTTGAAACCCATGAGTGTCAGTCCTTTGTTTTTCCCGGCGGCTTCGGTTTCGGTTCGCGCTGCGGCTGCGTGAGAAGCGTCACCTTATTCATGAACCCCGGTCCGTCGCCGTCCGCTATGAACGACGCTGCCTGAGCAACCGCGTCGAGCAACGGATCGACCCACGCACGGTCCGCCTTCGTAAAATTGCCGAGCACATGGCCCGTCACGCGTTCTTTCTCACCGGGATGCCCGATGCCAATTCGCACGCGCCAGTACTCGTTGCCCGCATGCGACGAGATTGAGCGCAGACCGTTGTGCCCGGCGTTGCCGCCGCCCTGCTTCACACGCACCTTGCCCGCAGCAAGATCGAGTTCGTCGTAGAGCACCCAAACTTGTTCGATCGGGATCTTGTGAAAAGCGACGGCGTCCTGCACCGCCGTGCCGCTCTCGTTCATGTACGTCGAAGGTTTCAAGATCAGCGCCTTCACCGAACCTGCCTTGCCCTTCAACGTGCCCTCGCGAACTTGGCCGCGAAAGCGCACGCGCTGAGCCGCAAAGCCATGCGCCTCAGCAATCGCGTCCGCCGCCATGAATCCGATATTGTGGCGGTGGTTCTGATA
>JANLXP010000218.1:0-7089 GCA_031365165.1 Alphaproteobacteria bacterium | reverse complement strand
CACGTTCTTCTTTCTGCTCTTTGCTGAGGGTGGTGCCCGGCTCATACTGCGGTTCGGCAAGCGCTTCGACTCCGCTCCCCAACCAACCTAAACCAACGCCACCGTTGACACCAAGGGACGCGCCCGCTTGGATCGCGCCATGCAGCAGCTAAATACCAGCCTGCCCGGATGGCTCTACACCGACGAGCGCTTCTTCGAGCTCGAGCGGCAGAAAGTCTTTCGTCAAAGTTGGCACATCGTCGGCCACATCAACGACGCGCCGAAGCCCGGCGATTACGTCACGTTGGATGTGCTGGGTGAGCGCGTCGTCACGCTGCGCGGGTCCGACGGCGTGCTCAGAAGCTTCCACAATGTCTGCCGCCACCGCGCCGCGAAGATCGCGCCGGAAGCGCGCGGCTCTTGCGGCCATCGCCTTGTGTGCCCGTATCACGCCTGGAGTTACACGCTGGATGGCGCGCTCGCCGCGACGCCGAAATGGCAAGGCTTCGACGACCTCGACAAGGCACAGCACGGCCTGCACCCCGTGGAGCAGGAGATCTTCCAAGGCTTCGTCTTCATCCGTTTCGAGAAAGGCCTGCCGTCGATCGCCGAGATGATGGCGCCCTACGCGGAAGAACTAAAACCCTACGCGCTGGAGACGCTGGTGCCGAACGGCCGCGTGACGCTCCGCCCGCGCAAGGTCAACTGGAAGAACATCGCCGACAACTACTCCGACGGCATGCACATCTCCGTCGCCCACCCGGGCCTCGCGCGGCTGTTCGGTGCCACCTACAAGATCGAGGCGCAAACCTGGGTCGACAAAATGTCGGGCGAGCTGCAGCCGCCTTCGCCAAGGCCTCGGCGGCCGGAAGGTGACAAACTAGCCCCCCGAAGCCTCGGCGAAGGGGGGACGAACGCGTCCGAGAATTGGGCCGAGCGCGCGTATCAAAGCCTGCTCGGCAATCTCACCCACGTCCCCGCCGACCGCCGGCGCAGCTGGGTCTATTACAAGCTCTGGCCAAACGTCGCCTTCGACATCTATCCCGACCAAGTGGACTTCATGCAGTTCATTCCAGTCTCGCCCACCGAAACGCTGATCCGCGAAATCGCCTACGTGCATCCCGTGAAGAGCCGCGAACTCGACGCCGCGCGTTACCTAAACTGGCGCATCAACCGCCAAGTGAACGCAGAAGACACGAAACTGATCGAAGGCGTGCAAGCCGGCATGACCTCGTCGAGCTACACGTCAGGCCCGCTGTCGCCAAAGGAAGTGTGCCTCGCCTCCTTCGCGAACCGCATGCGCAAACTCATTCCGGAAGCATCGCTCGAACGCGCGCCGTAGTTTTCAAAGACGCGCGCGAAACGCAGCCTTCAAGAACGCCGCCGGTATCTCGACCGGATGGAACGGCCCCGCAGCACAGCTGAGCGCAAACGTATCGATATTGACGAACGCCCTGCCCGGCTCGAGGTAAAGTCCGCTATCGAGCGTCAGCTCCACAATGTCTTGACCCACCTGCTCCGCGCCGAACGATCGACCTTCCGCCTCGAAATTCTTCTGAACGAAATCGCGGACCAGCCGCGCCTTGAGCGCGCCAAGCTGTGCCGGATCGACCGCATCGCGCAGCGTAATGCGTGCGCCGCTCCACGTGTCATAGGCTGCAAGCACGGCCGCGCCATGACACGAGCCACCGCACCCGTGACAATACTCAAGCGCGAACGTCGCCGTCGACACGGCCGCCTTTGTCACCGCAAAGCGCAACACGTCGCGCGAAACATTCGAGTTCTCGGCCGAACATTTCATGGCGGCAGCCTCCCGCCGCTCGGCCTCGTTCGCCTGCGCAAACCCCGGCACGGTTCCCTTGAAATCGAGATGGCTCACCGCTTCGTCGCAAACGCATTTGCCGCCGGGACAATAGGGGTCGAGCTCCCCGCCGCTTCCCTTCGGCACCGGGAAGCTGAGCGTCCGCTTCACCGTCACCACCTCAACCCGCAAATTCGGCCCATAGGTCACGCGCGGCAGCGGCGGACAGTCGAGTTCGGCTGTGCCGATCGAGGCGCACGGCGTGGCCGCTTCAGCCGGCGAACCGGCAAGGGCCAAGAAGGCAAAGAGAAGGAGCAAGCGCATAGGAGCCAAGAGCCTTAAACGAGCAATTGGGCAACAATATGCGCTAGGCCGCTCAGTCGCGATAGAAAATGTGTGACCCGATGCGCGCCACCTTCACCATGCTCGACGCCCAATACGGATGGACCGACGCCGCGTGATAGTGCGTGGCGCCGCGCGAAACGCACTTGCGGCCGCGGGTGGTGAGGACGATGCCAGCGACCCGCTTTGCGCGCGACCATGCCGCGTTGTTGCGCACGACATCCGCGATGCCGTCGCACGTGAATGAGAATTGGCAACCGGTGCTGCGCCGCGAGCCTTCGTAGACGACGCCGCAAACCGTTCTCGGCCGTCCGTGCTGGTGTGTGCGCGCAAGGATGACTTCGCCCACAGCGCGCTGGCCCTTCGTGCTCTCGCCGCGCGCTTCGAAATAAATCGCGGTCGCAAGGCACTCGCGCGCATTGCCACGATCGCCGCCCGCAAGCCCCGTCGCGTCTGGCTCTGCGGTCGAGACTGGATCGGGGATCGGCGCCATCGTCACAACACCGGGTTTGAGCGTGAGGTCCGGTGCTGCGGAAAGTTCCGCAGGTTCCGCCGACACTGGCGACAGCGCCGTCATGCAACCAACCGCGACTATCAGCGTTACCAGTAAGCGCGTCATGCGTCCTCCGACAGAGTGGAGGTGCGAGCTACTAGCCCGCATCGCGAGTGACCACGCGCGATCGCGTCACGGCGAAACTGACAGGCGTTCGAAACGCTACGAAATCAACGGCTTTCCCGCTTATGCCTGACGAAGATTTAATCGGATTGCGATCGTTCAAACTTAAATCGAAATTTAGAAAAAACCTCGCGTTGAGTTTTGCGGAGCGTTAGCGCGCAAGGCGCAATGATTGCGTGTGTTTGTCGCAAATGCTTTTCAAAGGCCCGTGCCATGGGAAAAGGTCGCCATCATCGCTTAGACCGTCGCGATCGGTTCGAAGACATATCACCTGCGCCTGAAAACGATGCCGCCTCGTTCTTCTTCGATCTGCGTTTGATGTTGCCCGCGGGCATGACCACGCACGACGTTCAAGTGGCGCGCCAAGCCGTCGAACATCGACTGCAGCGCGTGTTGCGCAAGAAAGATCGCATCATGTGGACGGCCGACGGCGTCTTCGTGTCGATCGGCACCGGCCACCCCGCACGCGCATCCGCGGCCGCCGAACGTATCTATCAAGACATCTGCGAACTTCTCGCCGGCAACGCCCCGCGCGAAGAGCATCGCGAGCCGGAGTTGTGCGAATCGGAGCCCGGACCTAGAGTCCGCGCCGATCATGGTTCGCCCTACACAACACCGCGCGCATAAGCGCCGGTCCAAACGATGAGGAGGCTGTGCGCCAAGCGCAGCTGATCCATCGTCATGCCGAACCGACTTCCGACGGATCCAACCGACGCGCGCCAACACGGCCTGCGCGTCGCGGCGCTCACACTTTGGGTGCTGGCGGCCGCCGCCTATTTCGGCTTTCGCACCACCACATTGAATGAGGCCGCGCCCGTCTACTCGGTGATCTTCTTTGCAGCCGAGTTCTTCATCGCGATTTCGCTGGCGCTCTTCGTGTTCTCGACCTGGCGCTTCCCCGCGCGCGATCCCGGCACACCCGAGCAAGGACTAAGCGTCGACGTCTTCATCGCGACCTACAACGAACCGCTCGACCTCGTGCGCAAGACCGCACTCGCCGCCCGCGCAATGGACTATCCGCACCAGACCTGGGTCCTCGACGACGGCAACCGGCCGGCCTGCGCGGCACTCGCCGCCGAACTCGGCTGCGGCTACATCGCAAGGGCCGAAAACACGCACGCGAAAGCTGGCAATCTGAACAACGCGCTTAGCCGCTCGAAAGCGGATTTCGTCTTAACGCTCGACGCCGACCACGCACCGAACAAAAACTTGATCACCCACACGCTGGGCTACTTCCGTGATCCGAAGATCGCGTTCGTGCAAACACCGCAAGCGTTCGACAACACCGGATCGTTCCTGCACCTGAACGAAGGCCGAGGCAAAGACACGTGGAACGAACAGACCCTCTGGTTCCACGCGATCGAGCGCGGGCGCGACTATTGGAACGCCGTCGCTTATTGCGGCTCGCCCGCCGTGTTCAGACGCACCGCACTCGACCAGATCGGCGGCTTCGCGACCGGCACGATCACCGAAGACACGCACACCTCGATCCGCGCGCACAAAGCGGGCTGGAAGGCCGCGTATCATCCGGAAGTTCTGGCGGCGGGCCTCGCCCCCGACACACCGGCCGCGTTTTTTACGCAACGCCTGCGCTGGGGCCGCGGACAGATGCACGTGTGGCGGCTCGAACCGATGCTGCGCGCCAAGAACCTCACGTGGCCCCAACGCATCTGCTACCTCGCAAGCGCCGTACATTATTTCGCAGGCCCTCAATACGTCGTGCTGGCGCTCGCCCCCGCAATCGGCCTCTTCTTAGGGGTCGTCCCGTTTGAAGCCGACGCACGCATCTTGTTCCCGCTCTTCCTGCTGAACGTGATCGCAGGCGCCGCGACGTTCTCGCTGTTCTCGCGCGGCCACGGCCGCTTTCTGGCCGGCGAACATTTCAACGCCGTGCTGACCGCACCTTACGTACTCGCCCTGACCGCGCTCGTAGCACCGACCAGCCGCTTCGTCGTGACGCCAAAAGAAGCCGACGGCCGCTTCGCGCTCTGGCCGATCGCATGGCCGCTAATTCTAGCCACATTGAACACACTCGCCTTCGCGAGCGGTGCGGCCCGTCTCGCATCCGGCTTTTCCGTGAGTGATTCGCCGGGCACGACTCTGGCGCTGATGTTTTGGTCAATCTGGATCGCGACATTCTCGGGCAGTGTTGTCGCCAAAGCATGGAGCCAATACGCAACACGCCGCCGCTCTATCGCGTCACCTTAATAGACAGGTTACCACGCGGCCGTAACACTGGCCTTCGATTGATTCGTCAGGTGCGGGGCCGATTGTCGGGCAGCGTGACGGATTGCTTGAGGGAAATGTCATGCGCCACACGAACTTGAAAATGGCGGCCTCGGCGGCCGCGCTGATGTGCTTCGCCACAGCGGCGAACGCCGACGTCTTTCCGAACAGCGAAGCGAAGGCTCAACAAGGTGTCGTCTTCGGTGCCGCCAATATGGGTGACGACACGACTTACGCCGTCATCGGCGCGGTCCACGCCATCAACGGCAACATGAACAGCAACGGCTTCCTCGTGCACGCGACGGTCGAATTGCTGAACTACGATTACCTGAGCGCCGGCACGCCGATCTCGGCCGACGGTTGGGGCGCCTCGCTCATGGTAGGCTATCAGTTCATGCTGAATGCTGACGGCAAGGTCGCGCTCTACGCCGGCGTCGGCCACCGCGACATCGACACAAACCCGAATGATCCATTCAGCGAAACGAACGGCGCGAACACGGATTTCAAGGCTCAAGTTGAAGCCTATTACGGCGTCGGCGATATGTGCGACCTCTCGGCCCTCGTGAACTACTTCGACGACGCCAGCGCTTATTACGGACGCGCGCGCGCAGGTTTCCACCTCGGCGGCGTCGTCGTCGGTCCGGAAATCGCGCTGCACGGTTCGGACGAATACGACACGCGCGAATACGGCGCCTTCATCCGCTACACCGCAACCGACACCGTCGCAATCGGCGCGAAGGTCGGGTTCGCGGACCGTGACGGCAACCGCGGCGACGACGGTGCCTACTTCGGCGTCGAGATCGGCCTCGGCTACTAAGCGCGAGGGCAATGGCGCTTCACGTTAAAAACTCGGCGGCGGCAGTCATTGCCGCCGCCATTTTATTTGCAGCCCTCGCGGTCGGTTGGCTGTACTGGCGCGGCGGCGGTGCGCCGCTTGACGCTGAGTGGGTGCGCTACCGCGACCGCTTCATGAGCGCCGAAGGCCGCATCGTCGACGAAGGCCGCGGCGGCATCTCGACCAGCGAAGGCCAAGGCTTCGGTATGCTTCTGGCCGCCGCTTATAACGACCGCATCGCGTTCGACAAACTCTGGACGTGGACGAAAGAAAACCTCGGCAAGCGCGAAGACCGCCTCTTCATCTGGAAGTGGGAGCCGGGCAAGCCGCCCGCACCCGACACCGTCAACGCCACCGACGGTGACTTGCTAATCGCCTGGGCGCTCTCCCGTGCAGGCGCGAAGTGGAACGACAAAGACCTGACCGACGAAGCCATCCGCCGCGCACGCTCGCTGCGCAGCTTCGAAACGCTCGCACGCGAAATCAAAAAGAAGTTCTATCTCGCCCCCGACGTCAGCCAGCCCGAACACGGCGCCGGCATCGTCGTGAACCCGTCCTATATCGTCTTTCCGGTCTTCCGCGATCTCGACATCATCGACCCAGATTGGATCTGGGGCCAGCTCACGCACACGGGTCTGCGCCTGCTCGAAGGTGCGCGCTTCGGTCCGCGCCATCTGCCGCCCGATTGGCTGATCGCGCGCGACGACGGCACGTTCGCGCTGCCCGAGAAAGACTACGACCACGTCTCGGGCTACGAAGCCGTGCGCATCCCGCTTTATCTGATGTGGGCGAATCTCGGCGACGAAGAGCTACTGCGCCCGTTCGCCGAAGCTTGGGCCGCAAGCCGCAAGGGCCGCGAAATCGGCATCGTCTTCGACGTCGATAGTGACGAAGTCAAAGCCCGCAACAACGGCACCGGCTTTCGCGCAATCGAACGCGCCGTCGACTGCGTGCTGACGGGCTACCCAATCCCCGCCGAACTACGCCTGGGCGAGCACGACGACTACTATTCCGCGTCGCTGTTCCTGCTGACCCTAACGATGCTCCAGGAAATGCATCCGGCCTGCCTTTCCGCGCGCGATTAGGGCCGGTTGTCCGAATCGACTGCCGCCCCTACATTCCGCCCGCAATGGCCCGCCCCGCCCCCCGTTATGTCTGCCAATCCTGTGGCGCCGCGTATCCGAAATGGAGCGGGCGCTGCGAATCCTGCGGCTCGTGGAATTCGCTGAC